>NZ_JAMYLP010000074.1:0-29497 GCF_040318085.1 Mesorhizobium sp. M1322 | reverse complement strand
CCATCGTCCACCTCCATCGAGGTGGATGTTGAATCAGCACAAGACGCAGCTGTCACATCACAATCGATTCATCGATCACAGGACTTGCTCTAGCTCAAGCGGCTGCGACGCGAATTCACGACCGGCTTCGCCGCCCTCGCCCAGAACCTCGGCAACGGCACGCTCGAAGCGCGATGCTTCCGTCACCAGCCAGTCGGCCATGGCCGGCCAATTGTCCTCGGCAAAGCAGTTCACCCGCCACAGCGAATTGATGCCGAGGCCCTCGCAACTCTGTTCCGGCCTGAGCTTCAGCCTGTCTTCGATCGCCGGCTGGAATGGCTTCAACCGCGACCAAGCTTCCGTGGCACCGAACTTCTCGTTGCGGCCGAAGAAGACGCCGACATGGTTCTGCGCCGGCGCGACATACATCGAAAGGACCAATGCGAAGTCGTGCAGCCCGCGCTGCCAGAACCAGGGTCCGCGCCGCGCCATCAGAGCCCTTTCTTCCGGATGCCGTTCCGCGAACAGCGTCCAGAAGCCGCGTTGGCGGAATTCAGAGGCGCGGCGGACGCCAAAGTCGAATTCGCTCATGGTTCGACCCGTTGAGGGCGCCGCGACCGGCGCCCAGGGCTGTTACCAGCCTTACACCATGCCGAGCGCGGCTTTGTAGAGGTCGAGGATCGTTTCCTCCTCTTGCCGCTCGGCCTGGTCCTTCTTGCGCAGACGGATGATCGACCGCATCGCCTTGGTGTCGAAGCCGGTGCCTTTGGCCTCGGCGAACACTTCCTTGATGTCGTCGGCGATCGTCTTCTTCTCTTCCTCGAGCCGCTCGATGCGCTCGATGAAGGCACGCAGCTGGCCGGCGGCAACAGTCTGGCTGGTTTCGGTGATGTCGTCGGCCATTTTTTCTCCGCGTCGTTTTCCATGCCGCGACTCACGAACCGTCGCGGCGAATTTGCAGCGGTTCGATGCCCGACCGGGGGCGACCGGTCAAGCTGTTATCGACGAGGCATGAAGGACTGCCGCCAGACGCAGACAACCCTGTTCGGGCAACATTTCTGTCTCATCCGAATGCGATCAGCAGATCCTTGGCGTCGATCTGATCGCCGGCCTTGACCAGCACTTCGGCGATTGTGCCGTCGCGCTCGGCATGCAGTGCCGTTTCCATCTTCATCGCCTCGATCGACAGCAGCACGTCACCGGCCTTGACCGTCTGGCCGGCGGCAACGGCGAGCGTCGAGACGACGCCCGGCATCGGCGCGCCGACATGCGCCTCGTTGCCCGGCTCGGCCTTGCGCCGCGCCTTGGCGGCGGAAGCGCCGTGGGCCCGGTCTGGAACCTTCACCCGGCGCGGCTGGCCGTTGAGCTCGAAGAAAACGGTGACCATGCCCTTCTCGTCGACATCGCCGATTGCCAGGCAGCGCACCACCAGCGTCTTGCCCTTCTCGATGTCGACAAAGATCTCGTCTTCCGGCTTCATGCCGTAGAAATAGGTCGGCGTCGGCAGCACACTGACCGGCCCGTAGGTTTCCTGCGCTGCGGTAAAGTCGGAGAAAACCTTCGGGTACATCAGCCATGAGGCGAATTCGAATTCGCTGAGCTTGCGCTCCAGCTTATCTTCGATCTCCTTGCGGCTGGCCTTGAGATTGGCCGCTTTCAACAGGGAGCCGGGCCGGGCCGTGATCGGCCTGTCGCCCTTGAGCACCTTCTTCTGCAGTGCTTCCGGCCAACCGCCGGGCGACTGGCCGAGATCGCCGCGCAGCATCGACACGACCGAGTCGGGGAAGGCGATATCCCTGGCCGGATTTTCGACATCGGCGACCGTCAGGTCCTGGCTCACCATCATCAGCGCCATGTCGCCGACGACCTTGGACGACGGCGTCACCTTGACGATGTCACCGAACATCAGATTGACGTCATGATAGGTCTGCGCCACTTCGTGCCAGCGTGTCTCCAGACCGAGCGAGCGGGCCTGTTCCTTGAGATTGGTGAACTGCCCGCCTGGCATTTCGTGCAGGTAGACTTCCGAAGCCGGCCCCTTCAGGTCGCTCTCGAAGGCGGCATACTGGTTGCGCACCGCCTCCCAGTAGAACGAGATGTTCCTGATCCATTGCGGATCGAGACCCGGATCCCGTTCGGTGCCCTTCAGCGCCTCGACGATCGAGCCCAGGCAAGGCTGCGAGGTGTTGCCCGACAAGGAGTCCATCGCCGCGTCGATGGCGTCGACGCCGCTGTCCACCGCCGCCAGCACGGTCGCCGCCGACAGGCCTGACGTGTCGTGCGTGTGGAAATGGATCGGCAGATCGGTCGCCTCGCGCAGCGCTTTGAACAGTGCGCGGGCAGCACTCGGCTTCAGAAGTCCGGCCATGTCCTTGACCGCGATGATATGGGCGCCGGCCGCCTGCAACTCCTTGGCCAGCGCGACATAGTATTTGAGGTCGTATTTGGCGCGGGCCGGGTCGAGTATGTCGCCGGTGTAGCAGATCGCCGCTTCGATCAGCTTGCCCTCGGCACCGACCGCGTCCATGGCGACCCGCATATTATCGACCCAGTTCAAACAGTCGAAGACGCGGAACAGGTCGACGCCGCCGCTTGCTGCCTGTTTGACGAAATACTGAACGACATTGTCGGGATAGTTGGTGTAGCCGACGCCGTTGGCGCCGCGCAAAAGCATTTGCAGCAACAGATTGGGCGCCGCCTCGCGCACCAGCGACAGCCGCTCCCACGGGTCTTCGGTGAGGAAGCGCATGGCGACGTCGAAGGTCGCCCCGCCCCAGCATTCGAGCGACAAAAGCTGTGGCAGCGCTCGCGCATAGGTGCCGGCAATGCCGGCGATGTCATATGTGCGCACCCGCGTCGCGAGCAGGGATTGGTGTCCGTCGCGCATCGTCGTGTCGGTGACCAGCACCTCTTTCTGTGCGCGCATCCAGGCCGCGAATTTCTCCGGCCCAAGCGCGTCAAGCTTCTGCTTGCTGCCATCGGGCACATTGCCGTTGAGATAGGGCACCATGGGCGCCGCCGCATCGGCCTTTGGCTGCGGCCGGCCGCGCGTCTCGGGATGGCCGTTGACGCTGACATCGGCCAGGTAGTTGAGCAGCTTGGTCGCACGGTCCTGCCGCTTCACGCTCGCGAACAGTTCCGGCGTCGTGTCGATGAACTTGGTTGTGTAGGAATTGTCGGCGAAACTCGGGTGATTGATGATCGCCTCGAGGAAGGTGAGGTTCGTCGCCACGCCGCGAATACGGAACTCGCGCAGCGCCCGGTTCATGCGGGCGATGGTCTCGGCCGGCGTCGGCGCCCAGGCTGTCACCTTCTCCAGCAGCGGGTCGTAAAAACGGGTGATGACCGCGCCCGAATAGGCGGTTCCGCCATCGAGGCGGATGCCGAAACCGGTGGCGCCGCGATAGGCGGTGATGCGGCCATAGTCAGGAATGAAATTATGCTCGGGATCTTCCGTGGTGATGCGGCACTGCAGCGCGTGGCCGTTGAGCCTGATATCCTTCTGCTCCGGCACGCCCGATTCCGGCGTGCCGATGGCGAACCCATCGAGGATGTGTATCTGCGCCTTGACGATGTCGATGCCGGTCACCTGCTCGGTGACGGTGTGCTCGACCTGGATGCGCGGGTTGACCTCGATGAAATAGAATTTGCCGGTGTCGGCATCCTGCAGGAACTCAACCGTGCCGGCGCCGATATAGCTCGTCTCGCGGGCGATCTTCAGCGCGTAACCGCAAAGCTCTTCGCGCATTGACATTTCGAGATACGGCGCCGGCGCACGCTCTACCACCTTCTGGTTGCGGCGCTGGATGGAGCAATCGCGCTCGAACAGGTGCACGGCATTGCCGTGTGTGTCCCCCAGCACCTGCACCTCGACATGGCGGGCGCGCTCGATCAGCTTTTCGAGATAGACCTCGTCCTTGCCGAAGGCGGCTTTCGCTTCGCGCTTGCCCTCCGTCACCTCGCGGGCGAGATCGGCTTCCGAGCGGATGGCGCGCATGCCGCGGCCGCCGCCGCCCCACGATGCCTTCAGCATCACCGGATAGCCGACCGTCTTGGCGAGTGCCTTCACCGCCTCGATGTCGTCCGGCAAGGGATCGGTGGCGGGAATTACCGGCACGCCGACCTCGATCGCCAGGTTGCGTGCGGCGACCTTGTTGCCGAGCCTGCGCATCGTATCCGGCTTGGGTCCGATGAAAATGATGCCGGCCTTGGCGCAGGCTTCGGCGAATTCGGGGCTTTCCGACAGCAGCCCATAGCCCGGATGGATGGCATCGGCGCCCGAAAGCCTGGCGACGCGGATCACTTCCTCGATCGACAGATAGCTTTCGATCGGCCCCATATCCTTGGTCAGATGCGGCCCGCGCCCGACCTGGTAGCTTTCATCGGCCTTGAAGCGGTGCAGCGAGTATTTGTCTTCCTCGGCCCAGATCGCAACGGTTTTGAGGCCGAGTTCGTTCGCCGCGCGGAAGACGCGAATGGCGATTTCGGACCGGTTGGCGACAAGGATCTTCGTGATTGCCAAGGACAGGGCTCCGGACGCTGACGGGAAGGGGCGTGGCGCCATGATTACCGTGAAAATGCTGCAGCGCAAACAAAATCGGGCGGGGATTAAACCGATTTAAATAGATTCTCTGTCGTGAAACGAAGTTCAAACGAAAAATGCCCGGCGCCTCGCGCCGGGCATTCCGAAATTGTCGTCGTCGACAGGCTTACATTTTCTGGATGTAGGTGTACTTGCCGTCGTCGCCCTTCTTCCATTCGTACATGACATAGCCAGGCAGCGTCGGATCGCCCTTCTCGTCATAGGAAAGATCGCCCAGCACCGTCTTGAACGGGCCGTTGGCCTTGAGAGCCTTGGCAACTTCCTGCGGATCGTTCGACTTGGCAGCCGTCGCGGCTCCCGCGATGGCCTGCATGGCGGCGTAGGAGTAGAGCGTGTAGGCTTCCGGCTCGAAGCCCTGCGCGCGGAACTTCTCGACCAGTTCCTTGTTCGCCGGGATCAGACGCGGATCCGGGCCGAACGTGTTCAGCGTGCCCGCAACCGCGTCGCCCGCGATCGAGGCCAACTCGTTCGACACGATCCCGTCGCCGGAAACCAGCGTGGCCTTGAGGCCCTGGTCAGCCACCTGGCGGATGATCAGGCCGGCTTCGGTGTGCAGACCACCCCAATAGATGATCGAAACGCCGGCTTCCTTCATCTTGGCGATCAACGCCGAGAAGTCCTTGTCGCCGACGTTCACGCCTTCGTACATGACTTCCGTCACGCCGGCAGCGTTCATCGCCTTCTTGGTCTCGTCAGCAAGACCTTGACCATAGGTCGTCTTGTCGTGGATGACCGCGATCTTGGCATCCTTGAAGTTCTCGGCGAGATAGGCGCCGGCGATGCTGCCCTGCTGGTCGTCGCGTCCGCAGGTGCGGAACGTGTTCCACATACCGCGTTCGGTGAACTTCGGATTGGTCGCGGCCGGCGTGATCTCGAGGATACCGTTTTCCGCGTAGACTTCCGATGCCGGGATCGAAACGCCCGAGTTGAAGTGGCCGACCACGAACTTGACGCCGTCGCCGACGAACTTGTTGGCGACCGAGATGCCCTGCTTCGGATCGGAGACGTCGTCGCCGACCGTGAGCTTGATCTGCTCGCCGTTGATGCCGCCGGCCGCATTGATGTCGGCGACAGCCTGTTCGGCGCCCTTTTGCAGCTGCGCGCCGAAGGCGGCGTTCGGACCGGTGATCGGACCGGCAACGCCGACCAGGATGTCAGCCCACGCGCTTCCGCTGAACGCGACGAGCGCGGTCAGGGCGACGGCGGACAAAAGTGATTTTCTCATGTAAAACGCTCCCATTTACAGAGTGGGCGTGGATGATGCTTTCATGCGATGCCCACCTTTACTCGCAGAAAACGTACTTTGCCGATTTTCAGGCACTTGTCACGCCGATTCATCCCCGAAACGGCGTTAATGGTGAACGTCAACCTTTTGGTTTCCAACTCAAAAGCGATGCTCTTTCGTAAAGCCAGTTATACTGTGTCACCATCTGGTTGGTGCGCGTGTATTGATAGCCGATGAAGCCCAATATCATCAGGACGATGGTGTCGACGATGTAGTATTGCAGCGAGAACATCGTGCCGCCGAACAGCGCGTGATGGATGAACCTCACGGCGATGCCGAGGCCGAGCAAATAGGCGAACAATTGGACGAAGCTGCGCCAAGTCTGGGCGCAGGCCTTTCCCGTCATCCATGCCGCCCAGCCGCCAAGCAGGCAGGTGACGAAGAAGAACTGCCAGACCGAGGGTTCCTCATAGAGAATGCCCTGCATGATGAAGACTCCTGAACTCAGTGATGGCCGCCTTCGAGATAGGCGGCGCGCACGTCCGGATCGGCGAGCAGCTCCTTGCCGGTGCCGCTCATCGTCACATTGCCGTTGACCATGACATAGCCGCGCGTGGCGAGCTTCAGCGCGCCGAAGGCGTTCTGCTCGACCAGGAACACGGTCAGCCCCTGCGTGCGGTTCAACTCGCGGATGGCGTCGAAGATCTGCTTGACGATCAGCGGCGCCAGGCCCAGCGACGGCTCGTCGAGCAAGAGCAGCCTCGGCCGCGCCATCAGCGCACGTCCGATCGACAGCATCTGCTGCTCGCCGCCCGACAGCGTGCCGCCGCGCTGGGCAATGCGTTCCTTCAGGCGCGGAAAAAGCGTGAACACCTTCTCGACGTCCTCGTCGTAGTGCTTGAGGTTGTCGAGGCTGGCGCCCATCTGCAGGTTTTCCATCACCGTCATGCGCGGGAAGATGCGCCGGCCCTCCGGCGACTGGGCGATGCGCATGCGCGCGATCTCATGGGTCGGCAATTGGGTGATGTCGGTGCCGGCGAAGGTAATGGTGCCCGCCCGCGCCCGTGGAGCACCAAAAATGGTCATCATCAGTGTCGACTTGCCGGCGCCGTTGGCGCCGATCAGCGCCACGATCTCGCCCTGCTTGACGGTGACATCGACGCCGTTCAGCGCCCTGATGTTGCCGTAATAGGTCTGGACGCCCTTGATATCGAGCAGCGTTGTGCCGGCCATTATTTACGCCCTCCGCGTCGGTTGGACGCGCCCGGTGTCTTCGGCTTTACCGGAGCCTTGGTGGCCGGCTTTGCCGCGGAGGATTTCGCGGCAGAAGGTTTCGTGCTGGGCTTGGCTGCCGCCGGAGAGGCTGCCTTGCTTGCTGCGGCGACACTCGACCTTGCATCGACCTGCCCGGCCTTCGAGGCACCCTTCGACACCGTGACGCGCTCGCCCTCGCTGTGGCCGACTGTGTCGGTCACCGGTCCGGCGAAATACGAAGATGATGTGCCCGGGCCGTGCGCCGAATCCGGGCCCGTATCCAGTTGCTCGATGACGTCTTCGTCGCCGACCTCGGTCAGTACAGTCTCGACTTCCTCGTCTTCGACGCCGAGATAGGCGGCGATGACACGCGGGTCGGTGCGTACCGCATGCGGACTGCCGTCCGAGATCTTGCGCCCGTATTCGAGCACCACGACATGGTCGGAAATCTGCATGACCACCGCCATGTCGTGCTCGATCAGCAGGATCGAGGTCCCGGTGTTGTCCTTGATGTCCATCAGGAGCGCGTTGAGCGCCATTGATTCCTTCGGATTGAGCCCGGCGGCCGGTTCGTCGAGGCAGAGCAACTCCGGACCCGTGCACATGGCCCGCGCGATCTCCAGGCGCCGTTGTGCGCCGTAGGGCAGGTCGCCGGCCGGATCGTCGGCTCGATCGACGAGGTCGGCCTTTTCCAGCCAGTGTCTGGCGAGGTCGATCGACTCGGCCGACGCTGTCCGGTAGCCGCTGAAGCCGAACAGGCCGAGGACGGTGTAGCCGGACGCCTTCATCAGCTTGTTGTGCTGCGCCACCAGCAGGTTCTCGAGCAGCGTCATGCCCGAGAACAGACGAATGTTCTGGAAGGTGCGCGCCACCTTGGCGCGCGCCGGAATCTCATGGTTCGGCAGCCGTTCGAGCAGGTAGCTCGAGCCGTCGCGCCGGTTGAGCGTGAGCATGCCTTCAGACGGCTTGTAGAAGCCGGTGATGCAGTTGAACACGGTGGTCTTGCCGGCACCGTTCGGCCCGATCAGCGCGGTGATCTCACCGCGCCTGGCCTGGAAGGAGAGGTCGCCGATGGCAACCAGACCGCCGAACTTCATCGACAGATGCTCGACCTGCAGGATGGCGTCGTTCATGCCCGGGTTGGCTTTCTGAATCGAGCTCGCATCGCTCATCAGCCGTGACCCTCCTTGGTGAAGGAGCCGGATACGGCCCTGCTCTCCTTGAGGAAGGCTGTCGGTTCACGGCTGCCGACGAAGCCGCGCGGCTTCCACAGCATGACGATAACCATGGCCATGCCGAACAGCAGCATGCGGTAGAGTTCCGGCGTGAAGTCGGGACCGAAGACCTGCTTCAGGAAATCGAGCTCGCGCAGCACCTCGGTGCCGCCGATCATCACCATGGCGGCGACGGCGATGCCGACCAGCGAACCCATGCCGCCGAGCACGACGATGGCGAGGATGATCGCCGATTCCAGGAAGATGAAGGATTCGGGGCTGACGAAACCTTGCCGCGCGGCGAAGAACGAGCCGGCGAAGCCGCCGAACATGGCGCCGGTGGCAAAGGCGGTGAGCTTGGTGGTGGTGGTGTTGATGCCGAGCGAACGGCAGGCGATCTCGTCCTCGCGCAGCGCTTCCCAGGCGCGGCCGACGGGCATGCGCCTAAGCCTTATGGTGACGAAGGCAGTGAGCAGGCAGAGCCCGAGGATCAGGTAGTAGAGGAAGATCTTGTAATAAGCGCTCGACGTGGCGATGTCCAAAACCTTGGCGATATAGTTCGGATCCGAGACGTTGAACGTCATCAGGCCGAAAAAGGTGACCTTGGGGATGCCGGAGATACCGGCCGAGCCGTTGGTAACCTCACGCCAATTGATCAGCACGAGACGAATGATCTCGCCGAAGGCTAGCGTCACGATCGCCAGGTAGTCGCCACGCAGCCGCAGCACCGGAAAGCCGAGCAGCACCCCCCAGAAGGCGGCCATGGCACCGGCGGCGGGCAGCAGGATCCAGAACGACAGGCCGTATTGCGTGCCGAGCAGCGCATAGGCATAGGCGCCGACGGCATAGAAGGCGACATAACCAAGGTCGAGCAGGCCGGCGAGGCCGACGACGATGTTCAGCCCCCACGCCAGCATCACATAGATCAGGATCTGAATGCCGTAATTGTCGACCCATTTCAGAGAACCCTGGAACCCGGCGGCCACCGATCCTCCGTACAAGGCAAGCACCAGCACAACGATGATCGGGTAGAGCGCCAGTGCGGTTATGCCTAATGCCGAGAAATGGGCATGGATGAGGGTTCGGAAATAAAACATCACCGAGGCGAGCGCGTAGATGATCGCCAGCGCCCTCAGGAACCGTGCATAACCGGCCAGACCAGGTCCCAGCAATCCGTCAAGGGAGCCGGCAAGGAAAACCAGCACGGCCACTGTGACGATGGCCGCGATGAAATACGGCAGGCGGAAGAACCGCGTCGCCATGCTCTCCGGCAGCAGGCCGGTGGCGACGTCGACGATCTTCTGATTTGCCAGGAAGGGCTGCCCGTAGGCGACGTAGAGAAAACGCCCTGCCATGGTCAGCACAACCACGACGGCAAGGAGCCACCAGCGTTGTACAAGGATCAGCTCGTTGGAGATGTTCTGATCGGTCCTCAGGCCGATGAACAGCACGAACAGGCCGAGCGCGATGGCGCCGGCATAAAGCGCTTCGCGGGTGGCGCGCTGCATGGGGGTGGCGACGATGTCGCGCTCCGGAGATGCGGTGACCGCCATGATCTCAGACCTTTTCGACTTCTGGCCGGCCGAGAATGCCGGAAGGCAGGAAGATCAGCACGATCGCCAGGATGGAGAAGGCGGCGACGTCCTTGTAGTCGATCGAGAAATAAGCCGACCACATGCTTTCGATGAAGCCTATCATCAGCCCGCCGAGCACGGCGCCGGGCAAAGAGCCGATGCCGCCGAGCACGGCCGCGGTGAACGCCTTCACGCCGGGCGTGAAACCGTCGGAGAAGGCGATGACGCCATAATACATCAGGAACAGCGTGCCGGCGACGGCGGCAAGGGCCGCACCCATGACGAAGGTGATCGAGATGGTGCGGTCGACGTCGATGCCGAGCAACGCAGCCATCTTGCGGTCCTGCTCGCATGCCCTTTGGGCTCGACCCAGCGAGGTCTTGTTGACCAGGTACCAGAACAGCGCCAGCAGCAGCGCGGTGACGATGACGATGACGATCTGCTTCAGCGACACGCTGATGCCCTCGATATTATAGACCTTGGACACCATCGGCGGGATCGGCTTGTTGCGCGGCCCCTGCGTCACCTGGACGAAGTTCGACAGCGCGATCGACATGCCGATCGCAGTGATCAGCGGCGCCAGCCGGAACGAACCGCGCAACGGCCGGTAGGCCACCTTCTCGATCGTCCAATTGTACAGGCTGGTCAGCAGCATCGCGACGATCATCATGACCAGGAGCGCGATCACCACCGGCACCGAATAGAACAACGCGCCGAGGATGAGGAAAACGATGAGGGCGGTGAAGGCGCCGACCATGAAGATGTCGCCATGGGCGAAATTGATCATGCCGATGATACCGTAGACCATCGTGTAGCCGATCGCTATCAGCCCATAGATCGATCCCAGCGTCAGCCCATTGATAAGCTGCTGGACAAAATACTGCATGCTGTCGTGGCTCCCCTGGAATGTCGCCCATGCAGACGCATTCCTTTTCGTATTTCCCCTAGTCGTAAAGTTTCGAGCCCGGATTGCAACGTCATTTTTTAATCGGCATGCGTGATTTTGAAGCACGCAATCGGATTGCCCGTTCTTCCCTTCCCGGCCTCTGGACTATCGCGGACCCTATCATTGGCATAACGCAATGTCTTTGGCGATTCGTCGTCAAAATGCACGCCGTTTCGAAGGAATCGCCGTCAAAATAAGTTGATGAGCGGGATCGTTGCGCCATCGAAGCGATCGATCTTTGCGTTCCTTTCGTTTCCCTTGGGTCAGGATGCTCTCTATTTGACGACGAATCCGTGCGCGAACGGATCGCGATCGTCGATGAAGATCGTGTTCAATCCGGTCATGCGCGCCCAGCCGCCGATCGACGGAATGATCGCCGGCTTGCCCGCAACCGTGACTTCCTTCTCGACCCTGCCCTTGAACAGCGAGCCGATGATCGATTCGTGGACGAAATCGTCGCCAGTCCTAAGCTTGCCCTTGGCGTGAAGCTGCGCCATCCGCGCCGAGGTGCCGGTGCCGCAAGGCGAGCGGTCGATTGCCTTGTCGCCGTAGAAGACGGCGTTGCGCGCATCCGCCTGGTTGTCGGTCGGCGCCCCCGTCCACAGCATATGCGACAGCCGGTCGATGCCGGGATTCTCCGGATGCACGAAAGAGTACTTCTCGTTGAGCCGCTGCCGCACCACCGGGCTCCAGGCGATGAGGTCGCCGGCGGAATGCTCGGCCATGTCGCGATAGTTCTTCTGCGGCTCGACGATGGCGTAGAAATTGCCGCCATAGGCGACATCGACGCTGATCTCGCCGAGCTGCGGACATTCCACCGTCAGGCCTTCGGCATATAGGAAGGACGGCACGTTGGTGATGCGCACCTCCTCGACATATTGGCCGACCTGTTTGTACTCGGCGGTGACCAGGCCGGCTGGCGTGTCCAGCCTGAGCAAACCCGGCGTCTTCGGCTTGATCAGCCCGTGCTCGATGGCCATCGTCACCGTGCCGATGGTGCCATGACCGCACATTGGCAGACACCCCGAGGTTTCGATGAACAGGATGGCGATGTCACAATCGAGCCGCGCCGGCGGATAGAGGATCGAGCCGGACATCACATCATGGCCGCGCGGCTCGAACATCAGCCCGGTGCGGATCCAGTCATATTCGGCCAGGAAATGCGCGCGCCGCTCCATCATCGTCGCGCCCTGGAGCAGCGGTCCGCCGCCGGCGACCAGCCGCACCGGATTACCGCAGGTGTGACCGTCGATGCAGAAGAAGGAGTGGCGCGCCATGTCTAGATCCCGTCAGAAGCGGTTCGGGGAAAACGGAGAAAGATCAAACACCGGATTTTGGCCGAGAATGAGATCGCGGACCAGGCGCCCGGTGGCAGCTGCCTGGGTCAGGCCGAGATGGCCGTGGCCGAAGGCATAGACTATCGTGCCGGCATGCTTGGCGCCACCAATCACCGGCAGCGAATCCGGCAGCGACGGCCGAAACCCCATCCATTCGCGGCCGCCGGCCGGGTCAAGCCCCGGCAGGAATTTTTGTGCCTTGTCGAGCAGCGCTTTCGAGCGGGCGTAGTTGGGCGGCCGCTCGATGCCGCCGAGCTCGACCGCGCCGCCGACGCGCACACCGGTTTCGAGCGGGGTGATGACGAAGCCGTGGCCGGAGAAGATCAGTTGCCGCTTCACGTCGAAGGCGGTTTTCGGCAGGGTCGTGTTGTAGCCGCGCTCGGTTTCAAGCGGGATGCGGTCGCCGATATGTTTCGCCAGGAGATGCGACCACGCACCGGCGGCAATGACGAGGCCTTTTGCTTGCCGCACCGTGCCGTCGGCCAGCGTCAGTGTCGCGCCATCCTGCCCCGCTCCGACATGGTCGATCCGAGCCTTTTCGAAACGCGCGCCGTTCTTCTCGGCAAAGGTCCAGATCGCCTTGCCCAATAATTTCGGATCCGTAACGGTCTTCCATCCCGGCACGAAAGTGCCTTTGACGAAACGCGGCGACAGGCCGGGCTGCAAGGCGGCGAGAGCATCGCCCTTGACATGGCTGAAGCCGATGCCGAAGCGTTGCTTGGCCGCCCAGCCGGGCAGCGACCCCTTGAATTCGGCCTCGCTCTCGTAGAGTTCGAGCGAGCCGTCCTCGCGCAGCATGTTTCCGGTGCCCGAGCGCGCCATCAGCCCGGCCCATTCGGCCTCGGCGAGCCGCATCATCCCGGCCTGCGCCGCAAGGCTGGCCTCGTAGCGGTCGCTTCGTCCGGCCCGCCAGAAGCGGACAAGCCAGGGCAGCAGCTTCGGCAGGTAGGCGGGTGGGATGCTGAGCGGGCCGAGCGGGTCGGCAAGCCATTTCGGCAGATGCCTGATCATGCCCTTGTGGGCCAGCGGCAGCACATCGGAAAAGGCCAAGGCAGCGGCATTGCCGGAACTCGTTTCCTCGCAGATGCCCGTCCGATCGAAGATCGTGACGTTTCGCCCCGCCTCGGCCAGATAGGCGGCGACACAGATGCCGATGATGCCGCCACCGATAATGGCGATGTCCTCCCCTTTTCCACGTTCACGGGGAGAAGGTGCCCGAAGGGCGGATGAGGGGCGGCGCCCCGCTTTTGCCGACTTGGAAATTCCCTGCACGTGGGCGCTGCCCCTCATCTGGCTGCCGCATCTTCTCCCCGTAAAACGGGGAGAGCCTGCTCAAAACGTCGGCAGCTCCGGCCGCACCACCAGTGCATCCCTGACGATCTTTTCGACCGTCTTGCGGCGCTCGCCCGACAGCGGCTGGCGCGGCATGCGCACGCGGTCGTTGGTGTTGATCGCCAGGACTTCCGCGAGCTTGATGTTCTGCACCAGATAGGTCGACACGTCGAGGTCGAGCAGCGGCCGGAACCAGCGGTAGATTTTCAGCGCCTCCTCGCGGCGGCCCTGCTTCATCAACTGATAGATCGCGACCGTCTCGCGGGGGAACGCGGTGACCAGTCCCGCCACCCAGCCTATGGCACCGACCGACAGCGCCTCGAACGCCAGATTGTCCACGCCGGTGAACAAATCGTAGCGGTCACCGAAGCGGTTGATGATTTCGGTCGAACGGCGGATGTCATCGGAGGATTCCTTGATGGCGACGAAACGCTTGTCCTTCGCCAGTTCCTCCATCTGATCGACGGTGACGTCGACGCGATAGGCAAGCCGGTTGGAATAGATCATCACCGGCAGGTCGCCGGCCTCGGCGACGGCGCGCAGTGCCGCGACCGTCTCCTCCGCATTGGTGTGGTAGATCGGGCTCGGCACCACCATCAGCCCGTTGGCGCCCTCTTTGGCGGCGCGGCGGGCGATCGCGGCCGCCTCGCGCGTGCCGGGTTCGTTGACCGTCAGCAGAACCGGCTTGTTGCCGGCGATCTTCTGCGCGGTCTTCAGCACCTCGATCTTCTCGTCGTGCGACAGCATCGGCCCCTCGCCGAGCGAGCCGCAGACGATGATGCCGTCGCAACCGGCATCCATCTGCAGCGCTAAGCAGCGCTCCATCTCGGCGTGGTCGAGGCGGTCGTCCTCGGTGAATTTGGTCGTGACGGCGGGGAAAATTCCGGTCCACATGTCGGTCGCTCCATCTGATATATCAGTCGTATATTTACCAAGAAACGGACTGTCAACACGGATTTCGCTATGATATATCAAAATTATATCTGGAGCTCGCCTTTGATATTCAATGAAATAAGCCCGGCGTTCGAGCCAGTGGCGGCGAAAGCCTATCGTGTGCTCGAGCACATGATCGTGACGCTCGAACTGGCGCCTTCAAGCTTCATCACCGAGGGCGCGCTGATCGACAGGCTGGGGCTCGGCCGCACGCCGGTGCGCGAGGCGATCCAGCGATTGGCGTGGGAGGGACTGCTGGATGTCCGGCCGCGCGCCGGCATCGCCATTGCCCCGCTGCATCCCGGCGACTGGTTGCGCGTTCTCGATGCACGGCGTGGCGTCGAGGTGGTTCTTGCCCGTTCGGCCGCCCGCTTCGTCACCCGTGAGGCCGCCGACCTGTTTCACGATGCCGCGCTGGCCATGCAGAAGGCGGTGATATCAGGCAATGTGCTGGGTTTCATTCAGGCCGACAAGGCGCTCGACGAGGCGCTGGCGCTGGCTGCCGACAATCCTTTCGCCGCGCGGCTGGCGGCGCCCCTGCAAACCCACAGCCGCCGCTTCTGGTTCCGCTACAAGGCCGATACCGGGCTTGCCGAATCGGCCGAACACCACGTCGCGCTGATCCGCTCGATCCTCGACGGCGACGAGGATGCCGCCGCCAAAGATGCCAAGCGCCTGATGGCGCTGCTGCGCGGCCATGCCGAAGCGGCCGCCACGCGATAGGAAATCGGCATCAACCTTCGGCCAGCTCTTTGAGTTTCGCCCATCCGGCGCTGCCAGGTGCTGAGCATCGCCCAATTCCGTCATGCGTCCTGGTCGGCCGGGATCACCACATTTTCCCAATGTTCGCCGGCCGCGACGATGCAGCTTCTGCCAGCGACATCGGTGACGATGATCGTCCAGCTTCCGCTGTCCGCGACATAGACTTCCATAATCGCCATCTGGCCGATCAGCCCGAAAGCAAACTGTCTTTCCTGGAACTGCTCGCTCAGGTGAGCGACGAGATCGCCATGTTCGACGCAGTATTGATATTGGGCGCTTGCGGCGTTGGTACCCACCGCTAATGCGCCAGCATGCACCACGGTTTTCACCCAAACGAACAGCGATTTGCGTGCCATAGGGCACCTCCTTTGCCATCACGTCCGGCAAAGGGGAGAGCCCTCATTTTGCCGGAACGATCCAGGCCGGTTCCGACGTCATCGCGTCGTTCCTTTCTGTGTTCCGGTCTGTCAGCGGGACGACTCCAAATGTTCCCACTATGTTCCATAAATGGTGTCGGCAACGCAAAGCGCAAGCAGGCGCCCGCTGGGGCGCCTGAGGATTTCAAGTTGTCGCCGAGAACCGCGGCCTGCGCGCGGCGATGCTGAGGTGGCTGACACCCGCTAGGCGGCTCAGGTACCTGGCAGCGCCGCTGTCGTCATCGCGCTCTCCCAGCCTTCACCCACCGACACCACGCAGCTTTGACCGCGTGTGTCGCTGGCTAGGATTGTCCAGGTGCCCTGGTCGGAAACGAAAACTTCAACAATCACATTCGGATTGACGACGCCGAGCGCGGTCGGATTTTCCCGAAACTTCTCGCCGAGCGCCTTGATCATGTCGGCTCGTGGCGCGCATTGTTCGGCCGCTGTCGCCGGGGCGACGGAAAGCGCCGCGACTGCTACGCAAAGTGTCGTCACCATTAGACGTGTCATCTGACGCCTCCTTGCCGCCGGCCGCCCCGAAACTGTCGCCAGCACCGTTGGTTGGGCTGCCGCGCCTGCTTCGCGGCCGGATTGCAATTTTAAAGACTTCTGCTGCCGCCTGGTTCCATCACATTTAGCGTTCACGCAGATACGGGCCGAGACCGGCCAACAAAAAGGCCCGGTTTCTGGCCGGGCCTTTTTCGCTCAATTTTTAATCGACCGGCTAATTCATCGTCGGGATGACGAATTCGGCGCCGTCCTTGATGCCGGACGGCCAGCGCGAGGTCACCGTCTTGGTCTTGGTGTAGAAACGGAATGCGTCCGGTCCGTGCTGGTTGAGGTCGCCGAAGGAAGACGCTTTCCAGCCGCCGAACGTGTAGTAGGCGATCGGCACCGGGATCGGCACATTGATACCGACCATGCCGACCTGGACTCGCGAGGCGAAGTCACGGGCGGCATCGCCGTCGCGGGTGAAGATGGCGACGCCGTTGCCCATTTCATGGTCGTTGGCGAGCTTGATCGCGTTCTCGTAAGTCGGCGCCCGCACTACGGAGAGCACCGGTCCAAAGATCTCTTCCTTGTAGATGCGCATGTCGGCGGTCACGTTGTCGAGCAGGCAGCCGCCCATATAGTAGCCGTTCTCATAGCCCTGCATGGAAAAGCCGCGGCCGTCGACGACCAGCTTGGCGCCTTCCTTGACGCCGGTATCGACATAGCCCTTGACCCGCTCCAGCGCCTGCGCCGTCACCAGCGGGCCGAAATCGGCGGACGAATCCGTCGAAGGGCCGACCTTCAGGCTTTCGACACGCGGCACCAGCTTTTCCATCAGCCGGTTGGCGGTATCGTTGCCGACCGGGACTGCCACCGAGATCGCCATGCAGCGCTCGCCGGCCGAGCCGTAGCCGGCGCCGATCAGCGCGTCGACGGTCTGGTCCATGTCGGCGTCGGGCATGATGATCATGTGGTTCTTGGCGCCGCCGAAGCACTGCACGCGTTTGCCGGCCGCGCAGCCGCGCGAATAGATGTACTGGGCGATTGGCGTCGAGCCGACGAAACCGATGGCCTTGATGTCGGGATCGTCGAGGATGGCGTCGACCACGTCCTTGTCGCCGTTGACGACATTGAGGATGCCCGCCGGCAGGCCGGCCTCGATGAACAGCTCGGCGATGCGCATAGGCACGCCGGGGTCGCGCTCCGAAGGCTTCAGGATGAAGGCGTTGCCGCAAGCGATAGCCGGCGCGATCTTCCACAATGGGATCATCGCCGGAAAATTGAACGGCGTGATGCCGGCAACGACGCCGAGCGGCTGGCGCATCGAATAGACGTCGATGCCGGGGCCGGCGCCGTCGGTGAACTCGCCCTTCATCATGTGCGGCGCGCCGATGCAGACCTCGACCACTTCCAGGCCGCGCTGGATGTCGCCCTTGGCGTCGGCGATGGTCTTGCCGTGTTCGCGCGCCAGAATCTCGGCCAGCGCGTCATACTCCCTGGCGACCAGTTCGAGGAACTTCATCAGGACGCGCACGCGCCGCTGCGGGTTGGTCGCCGCCCAGCCGGGCTGCGCCGCCTTGGCGTTTTCCACCGCTGCGCGCAGTTCCGCCTGCGAAGCCAGCGCCACCGTGCCGCGCACCGTGCCGTCCATCGGCTGCATGACATCCTGCTTGCGGCCGCTGGTCCCAGCGACACGCTTGCCGCCGATGAAATGACCGTATTCGATCATGGTTTCTCTCCCTGATTTGTGATGCGGCATTGTCCGCCTTTGCGCGGCCGATGGCAACGCGAGCGAACACGCAACCGTTGTGCGGAAAGTAGATAGCGGTTCGCGTCTGTGCATCAATTCCCGCAAATGGTAGGATACCGGTCGATCGCTGCAGGGATTGAGAGATTGCATTCCTTCACACCCCCCTCTGGCCTGCCGGCCATCTCCCCCGCAAGGGGGGAGATTGGCAGCTTTGGCCTTAGCGCCCTTTCTGCAACGTTAGAGATTGGCGAAAGCCGACGCGACATCCGATCTCCCCCCTTGCGAGGGAGATGTCCGGCAGGACAGAGGGGGGTGGGCGGGAACGCGACGCTCAACGCTAAAGTTGCGGACGTCAGCCATGAACTGGGATGACGTGCGCATCTTTCTGGCGGTGGCGCGGGCCGGCCAGATCCTCGGCGCGGCCAAGCGGCTGGAGCTCAACCACGCCACCGTCTCGCGCCGCGTCGCCGCACTCGAGGATGCGCTGCGCACAAAACTTTTTCGTCGGCTGACCACCGGCAGCGAGCTGACGCCGGCGGGTGAGCGCTTCCTCGACATCGCCGAGCGCATGGAAGGCGACATGATCGCCGCGCGCTCGACCGTGGCGGGCGAAGGCGACGATGTTTCGGGCACGGTGCGCATCGGCGCGCCTGATGGTTTCGGCGTCGCCTTCCTGGCCAAACGCCTCGGCGCTCTGACGGCGCTTCACCGCGAGCTCACCATCCAGCTGGTGCCGGTGCCGCGTTCCTTCTCGCTGTCCAGGCGCGAAGCCGACATCGCCATCACCGTGGAGCGGCCGACCGAAGGCAGGCTGGTGGCGGGGAAGCTGGTCGACTACACGCTCGGCCTGTTCGCGTCCCGCGCCTATGCCGAAGCGCATGGCCTGCCCCAGACGCCCGCCGAGCTCGGCCGGCACACGCTGATCGGCTATGTGCCGGACCTCATCGTCAGCCCCTCGCTCGACTATGCGGCCGAGTTCAGCGCCGACTGGCGCACGAGCTTCGCCATCTCCTCGGCACTCGGCCAGGCCGAAGCGGTGCGCTCCGGCGCCGGCATCGGCATCCTGCACACCTTCGTCGCCCGTTCGATGCCGGAACTGGTGGCTGTCGACATTGTCGCGCCCATCCGCCGTGCCTACTGGCTGGTCTATCACGAATCGGTCAGGCCGCTGCGCCGCGTCCAGATCGTCGCGAGCTTCATCACCAAGGCGGTGGAACGGGAACGAGGCCTGTTCGTCTGACAATATTCATCCAACGCGTTTGAAATTATCCTCAAACCGCTGCAGTTGCGGCAAAGTGTGTGGAGCTTGATCCCAAGTGGCGCGGCAAGTTCCTTACCGCGCTCAAAGGCGGGGCTGGCTGAAGGACGCCTTCCGATCCTACCGCTGGTATCGCTCCGGTCCGAGGTCGCGGACATTGATGTCCGGCACCCGGCTCGAAATGATGTCGGCCAGGACTTTGGCCGAGCCGCAGGCCATGGTCCAGCCGAGCGTGCCATGGCCGGTGTTGAGATAGAGGTTGGAGAACTCGGTGCGGCCGATCAGCGGCGGCCCGTCCGGCGTCATCGGCCGCAACCCGCACCAGAAGGTCGCCGACTTCATTTCGCCGCTGCCCGGAAAAAGGTCGCCGAGCGAATGTTCGAGCGTGCGCCGCCGCGATTCATGCAGCGTCAGGTCGAAGCCGGAAATCTCCGCCGTGCCACCGACCCGGATGCGGTCGCCGAGCCTGGTGATCGCCACCTTGTAAGTCTCGTCCATCACCGTCGACACCGGTGCTGCGGCAGCATCCTTGATCGGCACTGTGATCGAATAGCCCTTGACCGGATAGACCGGGACGGGTCGTTTCAGCGTGCGCATGAACTTGGCCGAATAGCTGCCCATCGCCATCACATAGGCGTCGGCAGCCTTCCAACCTTTGCTCGTATTGATGTTGGCGATACGGTTGCGCTTGCGGACGATGCGCCGTATCTCCGTGTCGTATTCGAAGGTGACGCCGCGCGCCACGCAGAGCTCGGCCAGACGGTCGGTGAACATTTTGCAGTCACCGGTTTCGTCGCCCGGCAGTCGCAGGCCTCCGACGAATTTTTCACGCACCCCTCCCAGCCCCGGCTCGGCCGCGATGCAGCCGTCGGGATCGAGAATCTCGTAGGGAACGCCGTATGTCTTCAGCACCTCGACATCGCCGGCAGTGCCGTCGAGCTGCTGTTGCGTGCGAAAAAGCTGCAGCGTTCCCTTGGCGCGCTCGTCATAGGCGATGCCGGTCGCCTCGCGCAGCGCTTTCAGCGTGTCGCGGCTGTATTCGGCCAAAGGCACCATGCGCGCCTTGTTCACCGCATAGCGCTCAGCCGTGCAGTTGCGCAGCATCCTGACCAGCCATACCCACATATGCGGATCGAGAGTCGGCCGCACCACCAGCGGACCATGCTTCATCAGCAGCCATTTGATCGCCTTCAGCGGGACGCCGGGACCGGCCCAGGGCGAGGCGTAGCCGGGCGAGATCTCGCCGGCATTGGCAAAGCTGGTTTCCAGCGCCAGGCCCTTCTGGCGGTCGATCACCGTCACCTCATGGCCGGCCTCGGCCAGATAATAAGCGGTAGTGACCCCGATGACGCCGCCGCCCAGCACGAAGATCTTCATCGCATAGTTCTCCAGAACGACGTCTTGTCAGGGATTTTGGGGCAGGGCATCGTGGCTTTCTGTCTGCCGGATTTTACGGCGTCCGCCAAGTGCCCAACCATGTCGCCCAAAAGCATGCCCTCGGGCTTGACCCGTGGGTCCGCAGCGGTTTTGGGATAACGACATGCCTAAAAAACCCGCGCGCTATCCATTCACATAGCGCCGGTGAAAGCGGTGTCCGAGGCTGGTCAGGATTTCATAGCCGATGGTGCCGGCATGGCCGGCCGCCTGGTCCACCGTCTGCGACGGCCCGATCAGTTCGACGAGGTCGCCCGCCTTCAGCCTGTCGGGCGGCAGGGCCGAAATGTCGAGAACGATCGAGTCCATCGACACACGGCCCAGGAACGGCAAACGCACATTTTCGAACCAGGCGGCTGAGGCCGCGCGTCGATGCCAGCCATCGGCATAGCCTAGCGAGATCGTTGCGACGACCAGCGAATCGGTCACCTGAAAAATATGGCCATAGCCAACGCCGGCTCCCCTATCGAGGCTGCGCGTCTGGATGACCTTTGCCTGAAGCCGCACCATCGGTAGCATCGGATTTTCCGCCGCTGGCGTCGGATTGATGCCGTAGAGCGCCGCACCGGGCCGGGCGAGGTCGTAATGAAAGGGCTGCCCAAGAAAGATGCCGGAGGAGTTGGCTAGCGATGCCGGCGCCTTTGGCAGCATCCTGCGCAGCCGCTCGAATTCCAGCCGCTGCTGCTCGTTGGCCGGATCCCCGGGCTCGTCGGCGCGAGCGAGATGGCTCATCACCAAGGTGACGTCGATACCGTTGAAAGCCTGCGGATCGGCAGCGACGGCCTCCACCTCGGCTGTCGCCATGCCGAGCCGCGACATGCCGCTGTCGACCTGGATTGCAGCCTTGAGCTTGCGGCCGGCCCGCTGCGCCGCCGCGCGCCAGGCGGCGAGTTGGTCGGCGCTGTTGATGACCGCGCCCAGCTCCGCGTCGACGGCTTCGCTTTCAGCGCCCGGCTGAATGCCGTTCAGCACATAGATCGCTGGCCGTACGCCGAGCGCCTGGCGCAGCAAGACCCCTTCGGTCAGATGCGCGACGAAAAAAATAGCGCAGCCTTCGGCTGCCAGCGCCGCCGCCACTTGGGCCCCGCCGAGCCCGTAGCCGTCGGCCTTGACGACACCCGCGCAGCCGACGCCACCCAAACGCGCCTTGAGCCGCCGGTAATTTTGGCGGATGGCGCCGAGATCGACGGTCAATATGGCGCCGGCCGCCGCTTCGCTGATCGGGGCGGCTTTGACGGCGACCCTTTCAGAAAGAGATTTTTTGGAAGCGCCGTTCATGCCAACCCCGTCCGCAACTGATTGGCCATCAATAAGGCCACCGCGCTGACGCGGCAACCGTGGTCGGCGCGAGCGCGGCTTGCGCCAAGCTACGCAACCAGATGCCGGAACGCCGCAACCACGTCCTCATAGACCTGACGCTTGAACGGCACGATCAGGTCGGGCAATTCCTGCATCGGCCGCCAATCCCATTTGTCGAACTCGGCGGCGTGGCCGCCCGGCGGCGGATTGATCTCAATCTCGCTCACGTCGCCGTGAAAGCGGAAGGCGAACCATTTTTGCGTCTGGCCGCGATATTTCCCCTTGAAGGCGATGCCGACCAGATGGGCCGGCAGGTCGTAATATATCCAGTTCGGCGCCTCATCCAGCAACGAGACGCTGCGCATGCCGGTTTCCTCGTAGAGTTCCCGCTGTGCCGTCTGCAGCGGCTCTTCGCCCTTGTCGATGCCGCCCTGCGGCATCTGCCAGAGCTGCGTCGTGCCGGCGAATTCGCTGTCCGGCTCGGCAATGCGATGCCCGACCCAGACCAGCCCGTCGCCGTTGAGGATCATCAGTCCGACACAGCGACGATAAGGCAGCGTCTCGGGATCGACCGGTTTTTTTTTCGTCATGCTCAACTTTTTTCCGGATCCACCGCCACTCCCGAAATAGGCACGATCTCGATGCCGCGCTTCTTGGCCTCGACCACCCAGGCCGACACGGTGTCGACCGTCAGGTCGAAGGCCGAGCCGATGCCGACGGCAAAGCCTTTCGCCCGCGCAGTGGCTTCCAGCTCGTCCAGCTTCTTCAATATGGCACCGCGGTCCCGCACCGCGTCGATCGACGTGTCGCCGGCGGCGAACGGCACGCCGTTTTTCAACGCCAGGTCGGGCGCCAGGCTGCGCGCCGACGAACCGTCGTCGACATAGGCCAGGCCGCGCCTGCCAAGCTCGGCCATCAGCGGCCCCATCGCCGCCGCATCGGCCGAAAAGCGCGCGCCCATATAGTTCATGACGCCGGTGTAGTTGGTCGTCCGCGACAGCGCCCAGCGCAAATTCTTCAAATTCTCGTCCGCCGTCGCCGCGACCGTCAGCGTGTTGCGGCCGGGATTGACGTTCGGATAGTCGAACGGTTCGAGCGGCACCTGCATGACGATCTCATGGCCGCTCTGCCGCGCCGCCTGCATCCAGCGGCCGATGCTGTTGCCCTGCGGCGCGAAGCCTAGGGTCACTTCGGCCGGCAGCTTGGCGATGGCCGCCTGCGTGCCGGTCTGCGACACGGCAAGCCCGCCGATGACGATCGCCACGCGCGCACCGCGTGAACCGGACCACGGCCGCGCATAGACATCGAACGGCCGCCTGCCGTCAGCGGCACGAACCGGCAATGGGCCGGTTTCGCCGGCCTCGACCAGCTCCCTGTCGGGAATATGCGCGATCCTCAGGTTTTGGCCGATCGTCGAAGGGTCGTGGATGACGATGGCCGCCCTGGGCGGACCATCGCCCGCTTCGGTCGGCATGTGGATGATCTGCGGCCCGCCCATCTTGGATGGTGCTTCCGCCTTCGGCGCCGGCTCAGTGGCCGGCGCTGCGGATTCGACCACCGCTGTCGTCTTCGGCGTCGAAACGGCGACTTCTTCCGGCTTTCGAAATGGCCTTTCACGCAGCGCAATCGCGCCGGAGACGCCGATCACGGCCAGCACCAGGAGAGTGGCCGCCACCACGCCAGCGCTGATCCTGCGGGCCGCGCGCGGCGGCCGGACGGCCTGCCCGAGTGGGCGTTCGATGTCGTTGCCGATGTCAGCCAAGCCGCACCCCCAGCCGCGGTTCCCCCGAATCAAACTGCCGGGGCCTTGCAGCCCCGGCAGCATTACATCGCTTCGATCAGGCAGCCAGACCTGTTGTCCGGCTGATCCACTTTTACTGGTTCGGCACAGCCCCTACTGGTTCAGCACGGCCTTGTCCGGATTTGGTGGGAACGCCGGATCGGTCTTCTCGCCGCGCAGCAACTGCTGGGCAAAGATGAGCTGCAGGTCGTCCTTCGGCTCCGGCGGCACATAGGCTGCCGAGCCCGAACCGGTATCGCCCTCGTCGCTGCCCTTGATGTGGCCCTTGAGGTCCGACTCGCCGCGCGTCAAATCCCTGCCCTGCAGGTCCGGCGGCAACGGCTGGTCGACCTTGATGTCGGGCGTGATGCCCTTGCCCTGGATCGACTTGCCGGACGGCGTGTAATAGAGCGCCGTCGTCAGGCGCAGCGCGCCGTTCTCGCCGAGCGGGACGATGGTCTGCACCGAGCCCTTGCCGAAGGACTGAGTGCCGACCACCGTGGCGCGGCGCAGATCCTGCAGCGCGCCGGCGACGATTTCGGACGCACTGGCCGAGCCGCCATTGACGAGCACGACCAGCGGCTTGCCGTCGATGTCGTCGCCCGGCCGCGCGTCGAAGCGGGTGACGTCCTTGGGATCGCGGCCGCGCGTCGAGACGATCTCGCCACGGGTGAGGAAGGCGTCGGACACGCTCACCGCCTGGTCGAGCAACCCGCCCGGATTGAGGCGCAGATCGAGCACGTAGCCCTTGAGCTTTTCGTTCGGCACCTGCTTCTTGATGGTGTCGATGGCGTTCTCGAGGTCGTCATGGGTCTTTTCGGTGAAGGAGGTGATCTTCATGTAGCCGATGTCGTTCTCGACCCGGAACTTGACCGCCTTGACCTTGATGATGTCGCGCACCACCGTCAGCTCGATCGGCTTGTCGGCGCCCTGGCGCAGGATGGTGAGCTTGATCGGCGTGTTGACCAGTCCGCGCATTTTCTCGACCGCGTCGTTGAGGCTCAGGCCGCGAACCTCCTCGCCGTCGATCTTGGCAATGTAGTCGCCGGCAAGCACGCCCGCCTTTGCGGCCGGCGTATCGTCGATCGGCGTGATCACCTTGACCAGGTCGTTCTCCATAGTGACCTCAATGCCGAGGCCGCCGAACTCGCCCTTGGTCTGCACGCGCATGTCCTGCGCCTCTTCGGCGTTCATATACGAGGAGTGCGGGTCGAGCGACGTAAGCATGCCGTTGATGGCGTTTTCGACCAGCGACTTGTCGTCGGGCGGCGTCACATACTGCGCCCGCACCCGCTCGAAGATGTCACCGAAGATCGCCAGCTGCTTATAGGTCTCGGAGCCCGCAGCGTTCGCCGTCGAGCCGGGGGCGCCATAGACCAGGCTCATCGCGGATGCGCCCATCAGCGCACCGGCAAACAGAAGCGAAAGTTTCCGCATCATCTCACGTCCTTCCAGAGAAACGGTCCGCCCACCATGGGGTCGGATCGACGGGTTTTCCATCCTTGCGGAACTCAACATAGAGCTCCGGCGTGGCATTTCCATTCTTCGATGCCGAGGTGCTCGCCACCCGGGCCTCTCCCATCGCGCCGACCGGCTCTCCTGCGAGCACCGACTGGCCAGACGCGACGCTGATTCTGCTCATCCCCGCGAGAACGACATGATAGCCGTCACCCGCGTTCAGGATCAAGAGTTGACCATAGGAGCGAAAAGGTCCCGCATAAAGCACATTTCCGTCCGCTGGCGCGGTGACGATGGCTCCCGATTGTGTCGCAACCATGTCACCGAGCATCACTGCGCCGTAACCGTCGCTGGCCCCGAACCGCCGCTTGATCTTGCCGGTGACGGGCAGCGCGATCTGCCCCTGAAGCGCCGAAAACGGTGCAGCGGCGGTGAGCCGGTTGGCCTCCGGCACCGGCAGGGCCGCCAGTTCCGTCTGTTCCGGGACCTTCTGTGCCGGAGCCGTCTGCGCCGGAGCCTTGTCGGCGCCCCCTGCCTTCTGCTCTGCGGCCTTCTGCTCGGCTGCCTTCGCCGCGGCCGCCGCCTTGCGGACCTTGTCTGCTTCGAGCGAGGCGATCAGTTCCTTCAGGCTGCCGGCCTTGGCCGCCAGTGCTGCGGATCGCTCCTTTTCCGCCGCCAGTGCCGTTTGCGTCTCGGCCTCGAGCTTCTGCTTGGCTTCGAGCAGCATGCCGAGCCGCTTCTTTTCCGCCGTCTGTTCGCCAACTGCCGCCGTCAGCCGCGCCCGCTCCGCCTCGCTCGAGGCGGTCACCCGCGACTGCTCCTTGAGGTCCGTCAGCAATATCTCGGTCTGCTGGCGCAGTTCCGGCACCACGGCGCCGAGCAGGATGGCGCTGCGCACCGACGACAGCGCGTCCTCAGGCTTGACCAGGATGGCCGGCGGCGGATTGAGCCCCATACGCTGCAGCGCAGCCAGCACCTCGGCCAGAACGTCGCGTCTGGCGGCCAACGAGGCGCGGATTTTCTGCTCCTCGCCCTTCAGCCCTTCCAGCTTGGCGCCGATGTCCTCGATGTCCTGGCCGAGCTTCTGTTCGGTCATCGCCGACTGGATCAGCGCCGCGGTGATCGAGGCATGGTCCTTTTTGACCGTCGCCATGTCGGCGGCGAGCTTGGCCAGCCGCTCGGACGACAGCGTGATCTCCTTCGATACCCGTTCGTACTCGGCGCGGCTCTGATCCGGGTCAGGCGCCATGTCGAGCCTGTTCTGCGCCCACGCGGCACCGAGCGACAGCACGAGCGCCGCCGCTGCCGGGCCGCAGCGTGCGCGCCAAAAGCCGGTTCGCGATTTCCAATCTTCAGACATTGAAGCCCGACTCTATGCGTGGCTTCGTTAACGAACCATCAACCATGTTCGAGAGCCTCGCCGCCCGCAAACAGCCTCGTGACGCATTGAGGCGAAAATCCGGGCGGCTCACGCCAATCCACCGGTTTCGGTTGGAACCTGCAACCGCTCACGAGCGATGATAGGGATGGCCGGACAGGATTGTGGCGGCCCGGTAAAGCTGCTCGCCCAACATGACACGGATCAGTTGGTGCGGCCATGTCGGCGCGCCGAACGACACCATCAGATCGGCCTGATCGCGCAGCGACTGGTCGTGACCGTCGGCACCGCCGATGGCGATGACAAGTGCCTTGCGCCCGCCATCACGCAACAGGCCGATGCGCCCGGCGAAATCCTCGGAGGAAAAGTTCTTGCCGCGTTCGTCGAGCAGCATCAGCGCGGTACCAGGCTGCAACTGCGTCTGCAGTTTCTGGCCTTCTTCGCGGCGACGCTCGTTGGCAGTCTGGGCACGGCCCTCCGGAATCTCGACAACCCCTGAGAATTCGAGCCCCACGGCCTGCCCGCTCTTGGCGAAGCGCTCGAAATACCGGTCGGCGAGCTGCTTCTCGGGGCCGGCTTTCATCCGGCCCACGGCATGAACGGTAATCTTCATCCCTGCCTCGAAGAGCCGCTAATGCATGTCACCAAAAGTGGTCACCGGTGTTGGGAAACGACATGCATCAATCAAATACGGCTCAGTGGAGGGTCTCTTCCTCGAGGTCCGGCGCCTGCCACATCTTTTCGAGATTGTAGAAGTCGCGGACTTCGGGACGGAAGACATGGACGATGATGTCGCCTGAATCGATCAGGACCCAGTCGGCGCCGGCCAGTCCCTCGACGCGCGCCGTGCCGAGCCCGGCATCCTTGAGCGCCTTGAGGAGATGATCGGCGACAGCCGAGACATGACGGTGCGATCGGCCGGACGCGATGACCATATAGTCACCGAGGCTCGATTTTCCCTGAATGTCGATTGAGACGATGTTTTCGGCCTTGGAGTCTTCCAGACTGGCAAGGACTGTCTTGATGGCGCGGGACACGGCGTCGTTTACGCTGATCCCGGCCGGCGAAGGCACGATGTCGGCCTTCTTCCAAAGTGCTGTTCTCAGTGTATTTCCTTTCGCAGCAAGAACAACCAAATCACCCTTCAAAGCAGGTGACACCCCTTAGATAGGCAGAGTTGCGTTGCAGTTTCAAGACGGCAGCCCTGCTGTAGCCAACGAAGAACCGTTCTTCCGGTTCCGCAGTGAAGAAAAATCGGAACTCTTGTCGCATGGCCTGGGTTATCCGCGCATTGACCAACCGGATCCCCCTCATGCCTATCGACCCTCAGAACGCTCTCCTCACCGTGCAGTCCGGCCTTGCGCAGCTCAGCGGGCTGATCGTCTCCTACTCCTTCTCGGCTATCGGCGCCGTCATCCTGCTGGTCCTCGGCTATACCGTCGCCGGCCTTGCCCAGCGCTCGATCTACGCCGGCCTCGGCCATATCCATGGCTTCGACACGACGCTGCGCCACTTCTTCTCGATGATCGTCCGCTACGCCATACTGATCCTCGTCGTCGTCATGGTGCTCGGCCAGTTCGGCGTCCAGACAACCTCGATCATTGCCGCCATTGGCGCCATCGGCCTAGCCATCGGCCTGGCGCTGCAGGGCACGCTGCAGAACATAGCCGCCGGCATCATGCTGCTGGCGCTGCGGCCATTCCGCATCGGCGAATATGTCGAGGTCGGCGCCATCGCCGGGACCATCGAGGAAATCGGCCTGTTCGCCACCACGTTGAGAACGGTGGACGGCGTCTATATCCTCGCCCCCAATTCGACGCTGTGGAACCAGCCTGTCCGCAACTATACGCGCAACGGTGCCCGACGTGGCGACATCACGCTGACCATCGGCTCCTGGAACGACATCGATTTCGCCCAAAAGACCATGCTGGGCGTCGCCGCCGCCGACCGACGCGTCAGGCGGGAGCCGGCGCCGATTGCCTTTGTAGCGACCGTCGGCGACAGCAACGTCGCTATCACCTTGCGCTACTGGACCTCGGCTGCGGATTTTTTCGCCACCCAGATCGAACTCACCAAACGCGCCAAGCAGGCGTTCGACAGCGAAGGCATTTCTATACCCGCGCCACCGCCTGAAGCACCGCGGCAGGAAACCGCCAGACAGTGAGATGATCAATCCCGTGCAGGTCTAATGCATGTCGCGCAAAAGTGTGCAGCGGTTTTGCGATAACGACATGCATAAAAACAACAACGCTAAAGCGCGTCGCATGAGGCCGGTCAAACGCGACGCGCTTTAGCTGTTCGCGCGGCGCTGCTCTTCGGATGGGAAAGCGAGGTCGACCGGCAGCGGTGCCTGCGCCGTCATCGGCGCGAAATTGCCGGTCTCGGCGGCGGGAACAGGCGACATCGCCACCACCCGCCACAGCACGAACAGGCAAAAAACGGTCGCGATGACGATGGCCACATAGATGAAGGCCTGCGTTCCGTAGACGGCGGAAAGCCCGGTCACGATGCCGGGCACGATGAAGCCGGACAGCGACCACGCAAACAGAAGCGAACTGGATAGCGCCACCATGTCGTCCTTGCCGGCGCGGTCGGCGGCATGCGCGCTGGCCAGCGAATAGATCGATTCCGATGCGCCGTCCCAGACCACATAGATGACGACCAGCGCCGCCAGCGCACCACCGTCGAAGCCGAGAGCGAACAGGCCCGCCACCATGGCAAGCGCCGAAGCGGCGACCAGCACAAAGCGGCGGTCGGTGCGGTCGGAAATCCATCCGAGCGGGATCTGCAGGATCAATGTGCCGACCGGCATCGCCGACAGCAGCAGTGCCACATCTGCCTGGCTGTAGCCCTTGGCCGTGGCATGGATCGGTGCGAAGCCTGAAATCGTCATCGACAGGCCACCGACGGCAAGCATGCCGGCGACGCCCACCGGCGAAATCCGCCAGGCCCGGCCAAGCGCGACCGCCCCCCCCCGCGGGGGGGGGGGGGGGGCGGGCCAGGGACAGCGGGGGTGGGGGGGGGGGGGGGGGGGGAGAGGGGGGGGGGGGCGCCCGCGCGGGGGGGGGGG
>NZ_JAMYLP010000073.1:0-29552 GCF_040318085.1 Mesorhizobium sp. M1322 | reverse complement strand
ACCCCCCCCCGCCCCCCCGCCCCCCCGGCCCGGGGGTGTGGGGGGCCCGAAGGGCCGGATGAGGGGCAGAGCCGGCTTCTGTGATGTTTGCGCCCCCCTCATCTGCCTGCCGGCATCTTCTCCCCGTAAACGGGGCGAAGAAATGCTAATCCACCCACATTCCCGTCCGCTTGTGCCAGTCTGCGATCGATTCCTCGGGATAGACGTCGAAGGTCTTGTCGTCCTTGCCGATCTCGGGCTCGACCCAGTTCGCCTTGTATTTCAGCATGAGATGGACCTTTTCAGGCGGCTTCGGCAGGTCTGTGTCGATCGCGGAGGCGAAGGGGTGGACCAGCTCCGGCCAGGTCGGATCGTAGAGCCAGAGTGCCGATCCGCATTTCTTGCAGAAATTCCGTTCGCCTGACGAGATCTCGCATTGCGGATGCTCGTCGTCCTCGATCTCGGCTTGATAGACGCCGAGATTGCGCTTGCCCTTGATTTTCAGCGTCTCGAAATCGGCGCCGAGATTGATGGCAAAGCCACCGCCGCCCTGCTGCTTGCGGCAGATCGAGCAGTAGCAGAGCATGAACGGCACCGGCGTGTGACTTTCCACCTCGAAGTGGACAGCATTGCACCGGCAGGACCCTTTGAGCAGAAGCGGCATGAAGAACTCCGACGAGGTTGGTTTTCACCTTGTCAGGATGGGGTTGATTGGGGCGATGACAAGGGGAAATCCGGATGACATGATTGCGGCATGGACAATGAACGCATTGCCGAACTTTTCGAAGGCCTCGGCCCGGTCAGCATTCGCAAGATGTTCGGCGGCAAGGGCATCTACTTCGACGGCGTCATCGTCGCGATCGTCCTTCGCGGCGAATTGATGCTGAAGGCCGACGCGGAAAGCGCGCCGGAATTCGAAGCGGCCGGCTGCACGCAGTGGACCTACACCGGCTCGCGGCACGGCAAGCTGGTGTCTATGCCGTATTGGAGCATTCCCGACAGCGCTTTCGACGATCCGGATGAGATGGCGGTCTGGGCACGCCGGGCCTATGAAGCGGGGCTGCGTGCCGGCAAATAGGCTGCCTCTCCACTGGTCATCAGCTCATGCCAATTTTCTGCGGCTCGGGCACAAGGGCCAGCGCGTCGGCAAAGTCTGCCGCCGTTAAGACCGGCACAAGCCCGGCACTTTCGATCGCGAGCATTGCCGCGGCAACGCCGTCGCGCAGCGCCGCGCGCAGCGTCAGGCCGCGCAGCAGGGCGGCAACCGTTGCGCCCGCCAGCGCATCGGCGGCGCCGTCCGCGACTTTTTTCGGCGGCAGGATCGAGAAGGCGCCGGCTTCGTCGAAACCCAGCACCGGACCGTCATCCGCCGTCACCACGCCGCCTTTGAGGCCCGCGCGCCCCAGGCAGTCGATGATATCTCGCTCCGCCGTGTCGATACCGACATCGGCGAGTGCGAAGGCCTCATGCCGGTTCATGAAGACCATCGCCAGGCTGCCGAGCACCGGCGCGAGTCGCACCGCCTTGTCCGGTGAACCGGCGAGGGCGAAGACCGGCTTGCCGGCGGCAAGCGCCACCAGCCGCTCCAGCGCCGTCGACGGCAGGTTGGCGTCGCACAGGACCGCATCGGCGGTGCTGATCGCCTCGCGCACCTTGGCACGGCGGATCTGCTTGGGAAGCGCCAGGTCGTAGAGCGCCATGTCGGCAAGGCCGGCGATCAGAGCGCCATCGCCGTCGACCAGCACCGTATTGCTCGGCGTCGTGCGATCGAGGAACACTACGGACAGATCGGCAATGCCGGCCGCAGCGATGGCGCGCGAGACCGTATCGGCCAGACCGTCGCCGCCGCGCACCGAAAGCAGCGAACCGGAGACGCCGCGGCGCACGGCGCTGCGCAGCGCATTGAAGACGGCACCGCCGACAGCCTCGCGCATCGTGCCGGGATTTGACGCCGCCGGCACGAAGGCGCCCGAAACTTGGCCGCGCCGCTCGATATAGGCGCCGCCCACGGCCAGGATTGTCGGCGACTTCATCATGCCGGCGAGATGACCTTTGCTGTTGCCGGGTGAGACTAGGTTGTCAGGCGGAACCCGGCAACCGGAGGCGCGATTCGGAAGATGCCCAGCAGAATCCTACGGGTGAAGCGGGATACATCCTGGGGTGAAAACACGAAACAAAAAAAGAACAAATCCGGATATTGTTTGTTTTTCAATTGGATATCGCCCCTTGCCAGACCAGAACAAAAACGGTACAAATTGATAAGGATTACGGACTGTCCGGCCTTCATTGACGACCAAGGGGTGATGTATCATGGCTCAGAATTCTTTGCGGCTTGTAGAGGACAAAGCAGTGGATAAATCAAAGGCTCTGGATGCGGCGCTGTCGCAAATCGAGCGTGCCTTCGGCAAGGGCTCGATCATGCGGCTCGGCGCAAACGAGCAGGTCGTCGAGATCGAAACCGTGCCGACCGGATCGCTTGGCCTCGACATCGCGCTTGGCGTGGGCGGCCTGCCGCGCGGCCGCATCGTCGAGATCTACGGGCCGGAAAGCTCGGGCAAGACGACGCTGGCGCTGCACACGGTGGCCGAAGCCCAGAAGAAAGGCGGCATCTGCGCCTTCGTCGATGCTGAGCACGCGCTCGATCCGGTCTATGCCCGCAAGCTCGGCGTCGATCTCGAAAACCTGCTGATTTCGCAGCCCGATACCGGCGAGCAGGCGCTGGAGATCTGCGACACGCTGGTGCGTTCCGGCGCCATTGACGTGCTGGTGGTCGATTCGGTCGCGGCGCTGACGCCGCGCGCCGAAATCGAGGGTGAGATGGGCGATTCGCTGCCCGGCCTGCAGGCGCGGCTGATGAGCCAGGCGCTGCGCAAGCTGACCGCCTCGATCTCGCGCTCCAACACCATGGTCATCTTCATCAACCAGATCCGCATGAAGATCGGCGTCATGTTCGGTTCGCCCGAGACCACGACCGGCGGCAACGCACTGAAATTCTACGCTTCGGTGCGCCTCGACATTCGCCGCATCGGCTCGGTCAAGGACCGCGACGAGGTCGTCGGCAACCAGACCCGCGTCAAGGTGGTCAAGAACAAGCTGGCACCGCCCTTCAAGGTGGTCGAATTCGACATCATGTATGGCGAGGGCGTGTCCAAGACCGGCGAGTTGGTCGACCTCGGCGTCAAGGCCGGCGTGGTCGAGAAGTCGGGCGCCTGGTTCTCCTATAATTCGCAGCGGCTCGGCCAGGGCCGCGAGAACGCAAAACTGTTCCTGCGCGACAATCCCGACACGGCGCGCGAGATCGAGTTGGCGCTGAGGCAGAATGCCGGGCTGATCGCCGAGAAATTCCTCGAGAACGGTGGTTCCGAAGGCGGAGACGATGGTTTCGAGGACGAAGCGGGCGCCATGTAGGCTTCAGGCTGTAATCGAGTTCTGTATTGTTGCGTTTCGAACCGCCGGCCTACGCCGGCGGTTTGCGTTTCGGCGGGGGCGCGCCGAGATGACCCGGCAAGCCCCGCAAATTGGCCCAATTCCGTGTTTCTGGACAGGGTGCAACTCGGCGGCTAAAAGGCCATGTCCATTTGCCGTCGGCCGGGCCGACGGCTCTCTCTAAAAGCTAAAAGGCAGTATTATTCATGAGTGGCGTGAACGAGATCCGGTCGACATTCCTCGACTATTTCCGCAAGGAGGGTCACGAGGTCGTCGCGTCGAGCCCGCTGGTGCCGCGCAACGACCCGACGCTGATGTTCACCAACGCCGGCATGGTGCAGTTCAAGAACGTCTTCACCGGCCTGGAAAAGCGGCCCTATTCGCGTGCCACGACCGCTCAGAAGAGTGTCCGCGCCGGCGGCAAGCACAACGACCTCGACAATGTCGGCTACACTGCGCGCCACCTGACCTTCTTCGAGATGCTCGGCAATTTCTCGTTCGGCGACTATTTCAAGGAGCGCGCGATCGAACTTGCCTGGAACCTGATCACCAGGGAGTTTGGGCTGAAGAAGGACAAGCTGCTGGTCACCGTCTATCACACCGACGACGAGGCGGCCGGCTACTGGAAGAAGATCGCCGGCTTTTCCGACGATCGCATCATCCGCATTCCGACCTCGGACAATTTCTGGGCAATGGGCGACACCGGACCTTGCGGGCCGTGCTCGGAGATCTTCATCGACCGTGGCGAGCACATCTGGGGCGGCCCTCCCGGCAGCCCCGAGGAGGATGGCGACCGTTTCCTCGAATTCTGGAACCTGGTGTTCATGCAGTACGAACAGGTGACGAAGGACGAGCGCATCGACCTGCCGCGCCCGTCGATCGACACTGGCATGGGCCTGGAGCGCATGGCCTCCATTCTGCAAGGGGTGGAGAGCGTCTTCGAGACCGACCTGTTCCGTCACTTGGTCGACGTTGCGTCATCCGCGCTCGGCCGCGGTCCGGATGGGGACACCGTCGCATCGTTCCGCGTCATCGCCGACCATTTGCGTTCGTCCTGCTTTTTGGTGGCCGACGGCGTGCTGCCGTCCAACGAAGGCCGCGGCTACGTGCTGCGTCGCATCATGCGCCGCGCCATGCGCCATGCGCAGCTTTTGGGCGTCCGTGATCCACTGATGTGGCGGCTGGTGCCGGCGCTGGTGCGCGAGATGGGCCAGGCCTACCCGGAACTGGTGCGCGGCGAACAGATGATCACCGAGACGCTGAAGCTTGAGGAAACCCGTTTCCGCAAGACCCTGGTGCGCGGCTTGGGCCTGCTTTCTGAGGCGACGGAAAAGCTGGGCTCCGGCGACATGCTGGATGGCGAGACAGCCTTCAAGCTTTACGACACCTATGGCTTTCCGCTCGATCTGACGCAGGACGCGCTGCGTCAGCGCAATATCTCGGTCGATCTTGCCGGCTTCACCAATGCGATGGAGCAGCAGAAGGCCGAGGCGCGCAAGAGCTGGGCTGGTTCCGGCGAGGCCGCGACCGAAACGGTGTGGTTCCCGGTGCGCGAGAAGAACGGCGCCACCGAATTCCTCGGCTACGAGACCGAGCAGGCGGAAGGCCTCATCCAGGCGCTGGTCAGGGACGGCAAGATCGTCGACAGCGCCGCCAAGGGCGACGCCGTTGTCGTGGTCGTCAACCAGACGCCGTTCTATGGCGAGTCCGGCGGCCAGATGGGCGATACCGGCGTCATTTCGGGCGAACGGTTCTCGATCGAGATCTCCGACACGCAGAAGAAGGCCGATGGGCTATTCGTGCACCTCGGCAAGGTGGTCAACGGCACGGTCAACACGGGCGCGACTGTCGAGCTGAAGGTCGATCATGCGCGCCGCTCCAGGCTGCGCGCGAACCATTCCGCGACGCATCTGATCCACGAAGCGCTGCGCGAGGTGCTGGGCACCCATGTCGCGCAGAAGGGCTCCCTGGTCGCGCCCGAGCGTCTGCGCTTCGACATTTCGCACAACAAGCCGATCTCGCCCGACGAGCTCGAAGAGGTCGAGCGGATGGCGAACGAGATCGTCGTCCAGAACAGCCCGGTCACCACGCGGCTGATGTCGGTTGACGATGCCATTGCCGAAGGCGCCATGGCGCTGTTTGGCGAGAAGTATGGCGATGAAGTGCGCGTCGTTTCGATGGGCACGGGCTTGCATGGCGCCAAGGCCAACCGACCCTATTCGGTCGAGCTCTGCGGCGGCACGCATGTCAGGGCGACCGGCGATATCGGTCTGGTGCGCGTGGTGTCGGACAGTGCGGTGGCCGCTGGAGTGCGCCGCATCGAGGCGCTGACCGGAGAGGCGGCCAGAAAGCATCTCGACGAGCAGGACAAGCGGCTGAAGGCGGTCGCGGCGGCGCTGAAGATTTCGCCAGCCGACGTGCCGGCCCGCGTCGAGGCGCTGCTCGACGAGCGCAAGAAGCTAGAGAAGGAGCTGACCGAAGCGCGCAAGAAGCTGGCGCTGGGCGACCGCTCGCCAGCCGGCGTGCCTGCCGAGAACGAGACCATTGCCGGTGTCGGCTTCCTCGGCAAGGCGGTATCGGGCGTCTCGCCAAAGGATTTGAAACCGTTGGCCGATGCCGGCAAGAAGTCGCTCGGCTCCGGCGTCGTCGTCTTCGTTGGCGCCGGCGAGGACAACAAGGCCAGTGTCGTGGTCGGCGTCACCGACGACCTGACCAGCCGCTTCAGCGCGGTCGATCTGGTCCGCGTGGCGTCGGCGGCATTGGGTGGGCAGGGCGGCGGCGGTCGGCCTGACATGGCCCAGGCCGGCGGCCCGGATGCCTCGAAAGCCGAGAATGCGATCGCTGCGGTGAAAGCGGCTCTGGAAGCTGCGTAAGGCGAAGCCGAAATGGCAGCGGGGATGATGTGGCAACGTTGACCATGTATCAAGTCGACGCCTTTGCCGAACGGGCTTTCCAAGGCAACCCTGCTGCCGTTCTCGTTTTGGAGGACTGGCTATCGGACGATGTGATGCAGGCCATCGCAAACGAGAACAATCTTGCTGAAACCGCGTTTGCGCGGCCGAATGGCGAGGGTTGGGATTTGCGCTGGTTCACGCCGGTTCAAGAGGTCGACTTCTGTGGCCATGCTACTCTTGCGGCCGCCCATGTATTGGCCGCGGAACACAAGATGCCTGGTGACATGGTCTTTGCCACGCGGGTGGGTGAGCTACGGGTTTCCCAACGGGAAGGTGCCTACCAGCTCGATCTGCCGTGTTTTCCGCCGCAGCCGCTCGGCGGGGAGTTACCGCTGGCGCTGCAAGAGATATTTCCCCGGCGTCCGGTTTCGAGCTTCCGCAATTTCGAAAACCTGTTTGTCGAGCTTGCCGACGAGGCATCCGTACGGTCATTCGTTCCCGATATGCTTAGGATAAGAGCCCTTCATCCTCTTGGCCTGGTCATTACCGCGCCCGGGCGAGCCCATGATTTCGTCTCGCGTTATTTCGTGCCCGGAGCAGGCATTCCCGAGGATCCGGTGACCGGCTCCACTCATGCGACGCTGGTGCCTTACTGGTCTGAAAAACTCGGCAAGACGCATCTGTCGGCATTCCAATGCTCGCAGCGCGGCGGGCATTTGCTGTGTGACCTGGCTGGAGATCGCGTGCTGATCGCAGGTCGTGCGAAGACCTTCATGAAGGCGGAAATCTACCTTCCCGAATGAGCATCTGGCATTCGCCTCACCCGGCCTTTTCAGTTCCGGAAAAGCTTGGACGCTGAGCGATGCGGGTCCACCAGTTGTGGATGTCGGCAAACTCCGCCAGCAGGTTTCGCCCTTCGGCGACCTTGACGAAGTAGCCGACGACCGGCGCGGCGTGCAGGTCGGCAAGTGTCAGTTGATCGCCCAGCAGCCAAGGCCCGGCGGCTTTCAGTGAGGTGAGCACGCGAAGCACCGTAGCCGCCTGGCTAAGTCCGGCGGCGATCAGCACCTCGTCGGGCGGCTCTTTCTCCAGCCGCTCAACGGCGACGTCCCAGACCATGGCCCGATAGGCATAGGCGTCGAGCATGCCGAGGATCTGGTTCATGGTTGCACGAGGTCGGGCTTCGACCGGTTGCAACGCCGGGCCGTCGAAAGCCTCGTCGACATACCTGGCAATTGCACTGGTCTCGTGGAGGCGGAACCCGTCATGCTCGAAGGCAGGGATGCGGCCGAACGGGTGATGGTCGAAATACCAGCCCGGAACGCCGTCCGCCGCAAAGATGTCGACCGGCACAAGTTCGTAGTCGATGCCCTTTTCCTCGAGCACGAGGCGGACGATGCGCACATAGACGCTGTAGTCCGCCCCATAGACGATGGGTTTGCTCATGACGTTCGTCTGGTCAGGCCATCGCCTTCTGCAGATTCGCGTCGATCTTGTCGAGGAAGCCGGTGGTCGAAAGCCATGGCTGGTCGGGACCGATCAGCAGCGACAGATCCTTGGTCATGAAGCCGGCCTCGACGGTCTGGATGCAGACTTTTTCCAGCGTCTCGGCAAAACGCTTCAGCTCGGCATTGTCGTCGAGCTTGGCGCGATGGGTGAGGCCGCGCGTCCAGGCGAAGATCGACGCGATCGAATTGGTCGAAGTTTCCTCGCCCTTCTGATGCTGGCGATAGTGGCGGGTGACGGTGCCGTGCGCAGCCTCCGCCTCCACCGTCTTGCCGTCCGGCGTCATCAGCACCGAGGTCATCAGGCCGAGAGAGCCAAAACCTTGCGCCACCGTGTCCGACTGCACATCGCCGTCATAGTTCTTGCAGGCCCAGACATAGCCGCCCGACCATTTCAGGCTGGAGGCGACCATGTCGTCGATCAGCCGATGCTCGTACCAGATCTTTCTCGCCTTGAATTCGGCTTCGAACTCGGCCTCGTAGACTTCCTGGAAAATGTCCTTGAAGCGGCCGTCATAGGCCTTGAGGATGGTGTTCTTGGTCGAGAGGTAAACGGGGTAGTTGCGCAGCAGGCCGTAATTCAGCGAGGCGCGGGCGAATTCGCGGATCGAGTCGTCGAGATTGTACATGGCCATGGCGATGCCGGCGGCCGGTGCATCGAACACGTCATGCTCGATCACCTTGCCGTCCTCGCCGACGAACTTGATCGTCAGCTTGCCCTTGCCGGGAAAGCGGAAGTCGGTGGCGCGGTACTGATCGCCGAAAGCGTGACGGCCGACGATGATCGGCTTGGTCCAGCCGGGCACCAGCCGCGGCACGTTCTTCATGATGATCGGCTCGCGAAAGATGGTGCCGCCGAGAATGTTGCGGATGGTGCCGTTCGGCGACTTCCACATCTTCTTCAGCCCGAATTCCTCGACGCGCTGCTCGTCGGGCGTGATCGTCGCGCATTTCACGCCGACGCCATGTTTCTTGATGGCATTGGCCGCGTCGATGGTCACCTGGTCGTTGGTGGCGTCGCGGTGCTCGACGCCGAGGTCGTAATATTCAAGCTTAAGGTCGAGATAGGGGTGGATCAGCTTGTCCTTGATGAACTGCCAGATGATGCGGGTCATCTCGTCGCCGTCGAGTTCGACGACCGGGTTCGCCACCTTGATCTTCGCCATGGAAAGAATGCCTCATTGTTGGGGATCGGGACGGCCTTGCCCGCATGGCTTCGGCCGGGTGCGGCCCGTATATCAAAGCATTTTTGGCCGCGCAAACGGCGATCCGCGCGGGCGTGCTTCACCATCGCCATCGGCCACTCTTTGTGAAAGCTTCATTTTCGCGGCCGGATATGGCAGGGGACGCTGAAATGCCGCAAACAGCAGTTCATTGAGATCATGCAAGCCAGCAACGACATCCTCGCTGCCACAGGCCCGGCGATCATCCTGGTCGAGCCGCAGCTCGGCGAGAATATTGGCATGGTTGCGCGCGCCATGGCGAATTTCGGTCTGTCGGAGCTGCGCCTCGTCAATCCGCGCGACGGCTGGCCGAACGAAAAAGCGCGCGCTGCCGCGAGCCGCGCCGACCACGTCATCGATGCCGCTAGAGTATTTGACGATCTCGCCTCGGCGGTCGCCGATCTGAACTTCGTCTTCGCCACCACCGCGCGCGCGCGCGATAATTTCAAGCCGGTGCGCGGACCGGTCGAGGCGGGCAGGGCGCTGAGAGCGCGGCAGCGATCTGGACAGCGCACCGGCATCCTGTTCGGCCGCGAGCGGTTCGGGCTCTACAATGACGAGGTCGGCCTGGCCGACGAGATCGTCACCTTCCCGGTCGATCCCGCCTTCTCTTCGCTCAACATCGCCCAGGCGGCCCTGCTGATGTCTTATGAATGGATGAAGTCGGGCTTGGAAGACGAGACGAAAACCAATTTTTCCAGCCCCGACATGATGCCGGCGACCAAAGAACAATTGCACGGCCTGTTCGCGTATCTGGAAGGCGCGCTCGAAGCGCGCGGCTATTTTCGCCCGGCGCCGAAGAAGCCGAAGATGGTCGACAATCTGCGCGCGGTGCTGACGCGCGCCGGCTTCGCCGAGCCGGAACTCAAGGTGCTGCGCGGCATAATATCGTCGCTGGACAGGTTCTCGCCGGCCATGCCGCGCGGCGACGGATCGCCGGGTGACGATCCAAGACGGCTACCGGCAGCGGCGGCAAAGGCCCGCAAGGCGACAGACAAAGAATAGGACCGATCGTGAGAACGGCTGCTTCACCAGTAACCGATTTTTATTCGATATGATCCATTGTCCGGCGAAGGGTGGATCCACGGATGTTTAACTCAAATATCGGTCGTCTTCGCTTTTTCTTCTATTCCGCCGCGCTGCTGGTTGCGGAAATTGTGACCTTTGTGCTTTGCGTCGTATTGACCATCGGCATCGAGGGATTGGCCAATTCGAAACCTGGCCCCTCCAGGGAAGGGCTGGCCGCGGCCGTACTCGTCGCTTCGCTGGTGGTCGTGCTGTTCCGCGCGAATTTCGCCTGGCGTCGAAGCCGCGACGCGATTCTTCAGGCCGGCACTCTTCTTGTCGTGAAATTCGACGGCGAAGATTCGCATTCCGGCCTTAACCTGCTGGGACTCGCTCTCGTCGGCCTCTGGGTGGTCATCTTAGCGGCCAAGCCGGCGGGTGGCAGCTCTGCGGATATGGCGTCTTCCCTGAGTTTCGATGATCTCGACCCTCTCAGGCCGTTGCGCGGCGGCCGGGCGCCCCATTCAGAGTCGGCCGCCGGCGTGACGGCCCAGGCTCCGGCCCACGCCATGCGCGCCGCACCGGCGCCGTCGAACCACCCTGCATCTCAACCTGCGTCTCTGCCAAACAGCCGGCCCCGGCCCGGCGGCTTCGGCAAGCGGGGCCTTGTGTGATCATCTCGCCGCATCAAGGCCATGATGGTTGCAGATAGAACCGTTCCGGATAAACGCATCATTGGCTTAAGCCCGGCCAGCCTTCTCTCCCCAACTCCCCTCCTAACTGATGACAATGACCGATCCCTCAAGCGCCCGCCCGATCCTGGTGTTCGATTCCGGCATCGGCGGCCTGACGGTGCTGCGCGAAGCGCGCGTGCTGATGCCAGACCGCCGCTTCGTCTATGTCGCCGACGATGCGGCTTTCCCTTATGGCGCTTGGGAGGAACCGGCACTGAGGGCGCATATACTAGAGCTGTTCGGCAAGCTGCTCGACCGTTTTTCGCCGGCCATCTCGGTCATCGCCTGCAATACCGCCTCGACGCTGGTCATCGATGCGTTGCGTGAGAGATTTCCCGGCCATCCTTTCGTCGGCACGGTGCCGGCGATCAAGCCGGCGGCGGAACGCACGCGTTCCGGGTTGGTTTCGGTGCTGGCGACCCCAGGCACCGTCAAGCGCCAGTATACGCGCGACCTGATCGGCAAATGGGCGCAAAAATGCCATGTCCGCCTGGTTGGCAGCGACAATCTGGCGGGGCTGGCCGAGGTTTATATGCGCGAAGGCTTTGTCGATGAAGAGGCGGTGCGTGCCGAGATCGCGCCATGCTTCGTCGAACATGATAAACTGCGGACCGACATCGTCGTGCTTGCCTGCACTCATTATCCCTTTCTGGCCAACCGCATGCGCAAGACGGCACCTTGGCCGGTCGATTGGCTCGACCCCGCCGAGGCGATCGCGCGACGAGCGCTCTCGCTGCTCGCGGGCACCGAGGCCAGCCACCGCGGCGAGGCGTTGTCGGAAGGCGCCGACCTTGCCGTCTTCACCTCGAAGCGGGTTGATTTCCCGACTCGCCGCCTGATGCAGGGGTTTGGGCTGGCGATTTCCTGATACCTGGGAACATCACCCGGACCGGTGCGTTTTTCCCTCATTGCAAGACGGGAGAAACGATCATGCCAGCCACTTCAAAAGCCCAGCAGAAAGCCGCAGGAGCGGCATTGTCCGCCAAGCGTGGCGAGACCAAGAAGAGTGAGCTCAAAGGCGCTTCGAAGGGAATGTACAAATCGATGAGCGAAAAGCAGCTCGAGGAATTCGCGGAGACCAAGCGTAAGGGCCTGCCCGAGAAGAAATCAAAGCACTAGCCGCTTGACCCACACCCGCAGGAGGTCGGGGGTCGGATTCCATAGTTGAATAGCCGGGGCCCAGCACACAGCCCGCTGCTGACCTTCGGCATCACCGACGCCAGCTGCAAGCTTGACACGGGTCAGATCTCCGTTTAATCAGCCCCCAACACCGGGCCGCAACGCCCGGTGGTTTCTTATGTGCGCAAGACGTTGGGAAGCGCTCTATTTTCCCAGGTCTTGTGTAAAATGACGTGTCCCGTGGGTTTCCGCCGCGTTGCGTGGGAAAACCCTGTCAGGTCTCGAAAACGGGGGCCAGAGGAGGGCGCGTTTCCTTCACCCGGACCATGAGGTTCCGGGTGTGTTGTTTTGAAAGGGAATGCGATGAGCAAGCGCGAATCCGCGAAATACAAGATCGACCGCCGTCTCGGAGAAAACATCTGGGGCCGCCCGAAATCCCCGGTCAACAAGCGCGAATACGGTCCCGGCCAGCACGGCCAGCGCCGCAAGGGCAAGCTTTCCGATTTCGGCCTGCAGCTTCGTGCCAAGCAGAAGCTGAAGGGTCACTACGGCGACGTTTCGGAAAAGCAGTTCCGCAAGGTCTATGAAGAGGCGGACCGCCGCAAGGGCGACACCTCGGAGAACCTGATCGGCCTGCTCGAGTCGCGTCTCGACGCGGTCGTATACCGCGCCAAGTTCGTGCCGACCATCTTTGCCGCCCGCCAGTTCGTCAATCACGGTCACATCAATGTCAACGGCAAGCGCGTCAACATCGGCTCGTACCGCTGCAAGCCGGGCGACCTCATCGAAGTGCGCGAAAAGTCGAAGCAGTTGGTGATCGTCCTGGAATCAGTGGGCTTGGCCGAGCGCGACGTGCCTGACTACATCGAGGTCGACCACAACAAGATGACCGCGACCTTCGGGCGCATCCCCGGCCTGTCGGATGTTCCCTTCGCCGTGCAGATGGAACCGAATCTGGTCGTCGAATTCTATTCGCGCTGATCGAACCGCCGTCTGCGACAGCATCGAAGGCCGCCCATCGAGGCGGCCTTTTCTTTGTCTGCCGTGCTCTGGTTCTTTTTATTTGCGCATCGTGCTTTTCGAAAATCGATTTCGGTTTTCGGGCCGATGCGCTAATCCGGGCAGCAACTGGGATTTTGAGGCCGACGTGCCATGAACATGCTGCCAGACGCCGGAACACTCGAACCGATCGCCGATACCGAAGGCGGCTTTCATCCTCTGTTTGCCGATGTGCCGTCCTCCGTCGAGTTCAACAAGCTGCGCAAGCGGCTGCTGCGTCTCGCCCGTCAGGCGCTCGATGATTTTTCGATGGTGAGGCCTGGCGATCACTGGCTGGTCGCCTTGTCGGGCGGCAAGGATTCCTATGGCTTGCTTGCTTTGCTGCTCGACCTCAAATGGCGCGGGCTGCTGCCGGTTGACCTGTTGGCTTGCAATCTCGACCAGGGCCAGCCGAATTTCCCGAAACACATTCTGCCCGATTATCTCAACACATACGCCATTCCGCACCGCATCGAATATCAGGACACCTATTCGGTGGTGACCGACAAGCTTCCCGAGGGCAGCACCTACTGTTCGCTATGCTCGCGGCTCAGGCGTGGCCATCTCTACCGCATCGCGCGGGAGGAGGGCTGCTCGGCTTTGGTGCTCGGCCACCACCGCGAGGACATTCTCGAAACCTTTTTCATGAACCTGTTCCATGGCGGGCGCCTCGCCGCCATGCCGCCAAAACTGCTCAACGACGACGGCGACGTTATGGTGTTGCGGCCGCTCGCCTATTGCGCCGAGGCCGATCTCGAAAAATTCGCCGGCGCCATGAAGTTCCCGATCATCCCGTGCGATCTGTGCGGCAGCCAGGACGGCCTGCAGCGCAATGCGATGAAGGCGATGCTCGACGACTTGGAAAAGCGCATGCCCGGCCGCAAGGACACGATGATCCACGCCATGACCAATGTGCGGCCCTCGCATCTGCTCGACAGAAAGCTATTCGATTTCGCCGTCCTCAACGAGACCCTCACCACAAGGCAAAACGTCCCCGATGACATTTGACGATACCGCGATCGACTGGCTCGCCAAGCTTCTGTCCGATGCCGCCATTGCCGAGATCATGCCGCGCTTTCGCCGGCTGGATGAGGGCGAAGTCCGCCAGAAAACCTCGGCTGCCGACCTGGTGACGGAGGCTGACGTGAATGCCGAGCGGCTCATCACCGTCAGGCTGCGTGAGCGCTACCCCCAGGCGATGATCGTCGGCGAGGAGGCATGCTCCGATGATCCGGCGCTGCTCCAGGGTCTCGGCGAAGCCGATCTCGCCTTCGTCATCGATCCGGTCGACGGCACCTTCAATTTCGCCTCCGGTGTGCCGCTGTTCGGCGTCATGCTCGGCGTCGTGGTGAGGGGCGAGACCGTCGCCGGCATCATTCACGATCCCGTCGGCAAGGACTGGCTGATCGGCGCCAAAGGTGCTGGCAGCCACATACGGCACGCGCATGGCATTTTGGAGAAGGTGCATGTCGCCGAGCCTGCGCCGATCTCGCAAATGACCGGCGCGGTTTCCTGGCAATACATGCCCGAGCCGGAACGGTCACGGCTGGCGCGCAACCAGACGAAATCGTTGTCGCAATTCGGCTATCGCTGCGCGGCTCACGAATACCGCCTGCTGGCGAGCGGCCACGCCCACTTCGTCGTCTACAACAAGCTGATGCCGTGGGATCATCTGGCCGGTGTGCTGATCCATGCCGAAGCAGGTGGTTACGCGGCGCGTTTCGATCGCAGCGCTTATCTGCCTTCGCACGTCGGAGGTGGCCTTCTTGTCGCACCGGACAAGGAAAGCTGGCGCGAATTGCGACGCGAACTCTGGGCAGAATAGGCCGTCCGGCATCGATCCGATTCGGGCCACGTCCGGCCCATCTCGATTACCCCGCGTTGCGCTCGATACGATCCGATTTTCCGGGTCATGCGCTAGGCGAAGCTGCCGCCCAGGTTTCCGCGATGGCGACTACGGCGGCATTGATCGGTCCGCTCGGGATCGTCGGCATCACTGACGCGTCGACGATGAAGACGTTGTCGAAGCCGTTCAGCCGCAAATCCGGGTCGACGACTGCGTCGGCATCCCCACCCATCCTGCACGTGCCGGCAGGATGATGATGTGTGGAGGCGGCGCTGGCGATGAAGGCGTCAAGGTCGGCGTCCGACTGCACTGGTGATCCCGGCAGAACTTCCACGTCGCGCCACTCGTCGAGCGCTGCATGGTGACCAATCGCGCGCGCCGTCTTCAGCGCCGTCCGGAAAACCGCCCGGTCGTGTTCGGTTTCGAGATAATGCGGGTCGATGATGGGTGCATCGTTTCGGCCCGGCCCGCTCGGTGCGATGCGCCCACGGCTGGTCGGATGGGTGACGCCGCATAGAATGGTGAAAGCCGAGCCATAGGGTGGTGCATTCAAGCCCTCTGCGGCTGATGGAGCAACGACGCAGGCTAGAGCAATATCGGGGCTTCCCGTCGAACGGGTCGGATCAATACCGTGCAGGTACATCAACGATTCCGAGTGCTGCAGGCGCGACGGCGGCAGCGGTTTTTTCGTGCTGTAGACGTTTCCAAGAGCCAGCAGATGGTCCTGCAGATTGCGGCCGACATCGCGTCGGTCGGCAAGGCAACGTATCCCCGCTTGCTTCAGCGCATCGGGGTCGCCGATACCGGACCGCATGAGGATGAGCGGCGACGATACCGCGCCGGCACAAAGAACGATCCTGTCGGCGGAGATCGTCATGGTCTCTCCGTCGCACACGACAGCCACACCCGTGGCCCGCTGGCCCTCCAGCAGGAGGTGCTCGACATCGTGGGCGGTCAGCAAGGCGAGGTTCCGTCGCGCCATTACTTCGGGGGGCAGATAGGCGTCGGCGACGCTCAGGCGCCGGCCGGCGCGGATGTTCAGCGAATTGGGGCTCGTGCCGACCAGCTCGCCGCTGTTGTGATCGGTCAGCACGGGGACCCCCATGGCCTGTCCTGCGGCCATATAGGCGCGAACGACGGGGCTGACTTCCGCATCCGGCAGATAGACGTCCAACGGTCCCCTTCGGCCGCGCGACGGCGCATCGAAGGCCGTGAAAGCTTCGCTGCGGACGAAGCCCGGCAACAAGCCCGAAAAGGACCAGCGCTCGCCGCCGGCGGCCACCCAGGGTTCGAAATCAGCGGGATGGCCACGCACATAGGCCAAGGCATGCAGGCAGCTCGAACCGCCGACGATCTTTCCGCGAGGCCATTTATGGACGCGGTTTGCGGTAAAGGGTTGCGGCACTGTCCGATAGGCCCAGTCGTAGGCGCGGCCTTGCAGCATCGTCCATTTCAGCGGGTCGGCGATATCGGGATCGGACGGCATCACCCCGGCCTCGATCAGGCCGATCTGGCACGAGATGTCCTCGCTTAGCCGGCTAGCCACTACCGAGCCGGCCGATCCCGCGCCGACGACCAGCACGTCGAAATGACGTTTCACTTTTGAAGTCCCCGCGCAGGCTGTCTGGCTAATAGGAAAACACGCTTATGCGGCAAAGGCGCCGGCATTCGATCGTTCGGTGATCTGTCTTTGCACGGACAGCAAATGCACGCGCATCGCCGCTTCGGCTGCTTCGGGGTCGCGTTTCGAGATCGCTTCGGCAATCAGACGATGTTCGCCGTCGCGCTCGGCTATCCGCTTAGGGCAGGTGGGTGCTGCGGTACGTGCGATCTTCACCCGCGCATCGACTCCGACCTGGCGCAGCATCTTATAGAATTCGGCGGCCAGATGGTTGCGGGCGGCAGCGACGATGGCGGAATGAAAAGCGAAATCGACCGCGCCCGACGAGGCATTCTCCGGCGTGGTTGCCGCGTCAATGATCCGGGCCGTCTCGAACGAGGAGGCGCGCAGCGATGCCAGCCGGGCGAGGCCCGGCTCCATCAGCAGGCGCAATTCCAGAACCTCGATCGGGTTGGTTACCCTTACAAGCTCTTCGCCGTATCGGGGCAGGGCGGTTGGCGCACGCCTGGCGCGTGCCGGTTTCAAGTCACCTGACTGACGCAGCATCTCGAGCGCCTTGCGAAGCTGATGGCGCTTCACGTTCAGATGTTCGGCAAGGTCACGCTCGGAAGGAAGCTTGCCGCCATCCTGCTGCAACTGGCGGACCGCTGCAATGATGTCGTCGAGATCCGATGATACGATCTGCGGCTCGAATGCGTTCAAAACCAAATCTCCTGTCTGATCGGCAGCCGCCGACTCAACGTCCTGACATCATAATTGTGACGTGGAATCGATGAACACGGCACTCAACCAACTCAACCAATCTACATGTGTGCCCAGTGGTTGACAACACCAGTTGCGCGATGGTTGAGTGCCGCATTGTTTCTTTGACGGCTCACATCTCGGTGGGGCCGTCCTTCTCCCGAGGACCGTGCATGCCGTTTGGGGAAACATTTGACTATGTCATTGTCGGAGCCGGTTCGGCCGGCTGCGTGCTGGCAAACCGCTTGAGCGAAGATCCTGATGTTTCCGTGCTGCTCCTCGAAGCCGGGGACTGGGATCGCGATCCAATGATCCACATCCCGCTCGGCTGGGGTAAGATCCTGACCGAGCGCCGTCACGATTGGATGTATTTCTGCGAGCCCGAGGCCAATGTCGGCGGACGCAAGGTCGAATGCGCGCGCGGCAAGGTCATCGGCGGCTCCTCCTCCACCAACGCCATGGCCTATGTGCGCGGCAATCGTGGCGACTATGATCGCTGGGCGGCCAGCGGCCTGACCGATTGGTCGTTCGACAAGGTGCTGCCCTATTTCAAGAAGCAGGAGCGCTGGGAAAAGGGCGAGAGCGACTATCGCGGCGGCAGCGGTCCGCTGAACACGCAGTTCTGCCGCTACAAGGACGAGCTGATCGATGCCTTCGCTATAGCCAGCCGGGATGCCGGATACCCCCAGACCGACGACTATAACGGCGCCGTGCAGGAAGGCTTTGGCCGCCTGCAGATGACGATCGCAAACGGTCGCCGCTGCTCGACCGCGTCGGCCTATCTGCGTCCCGCCATGCGCCGCAGCAATGTCAAGGTGCTGACCGGCGCGATGGCGACGAGGATCCTGCTGAAGGATGGGCGCGCGACCGGCATCGCCTACACCAGAGGCGGCACGACCCATCAGGTGCTGGCGCGGCGTGAGGTCCTGCTTGCCGGCGGCGTCATCAATACGCCGCAGCTGCTGATGCTCTCGGGGATCGGCGATGGCGGCGAGCTCGCCGCGCATGGTATCGAGACGAAAGTCGACCGGCCGCAGGTCGGCAAGAACCTGCAGGACCACGTTTCGGTCATTTTGATGTATCGGCGCAATCAGCCAGGGCCATTCCTCAAGATGATGCGGGCCGATCGAATCGGGCTGGATTTCGTCATGACCTATCTCACCGGAAAGGGCTTTTCGGGAGACGTGCCCGGCGGGGTCGTGGCGTTTCTGAAAAGCGATACAAGCCGGCCGTTGCCGGATGTTCAGCTGCTTTTCACGGCTGCACCGCTTGCCGCATGGCCTTACATGTCGCCATTCAAGGCGCCCTTCGCCGATGGATTTGCGACGCGCATCGTCGCCGTCCAGCCGGAGAGCAGGGGGAGCGTGAAGCTGGCGTCGAGCGACCCGTTGGCGGCGCCGCTGATCCACCAGAATTTCCTGTCTTCGCCGCGTGACTGGCAGTCGCTCCGCGCCGGCTTCCGCGTCGCGCGCAACCTCGCTGCGCAACCGTCGATGGCGCCGTTTATCGCCTCGGAATTCCTTCCAGGGCCGCAATGCCAGAGCGACGACGAGATCGATGAGCATATTCGCAAGACCTCGATCACCGTCCACCATCCTGGCGGCACCTGTCGGATGGGCGTCGACGCCGGGTCGGTGGTCGATCCGCAACTACGGGTGCGCGGTGTTGCCGGCCTTCGCGCGGTGGATGCTTCCGTGATGCCGGACCTCATCTGCGGCAACATCAATGCGGCGGTCATCATGATCGCCGAAAAGGCCTCGGACCTGATCCGCAGCCGTGCGGAACAACGAGTGGCGGCCTGATTGCTGTCGCCCTGCTTTCAACCAAAATCCTTTGGTTGAAAGAAAATTTGAGTTGGTTGGGCTGCCGTGGGAGGATTGCGGTCGTCGTGCTCGATCCGCACCTGCTGGATCGGCTGTGTTTTTCCCGTATTTTGGCTCTTTCGACCTCTTTTGCGGCATTTGCCTTTCAAAAAAGCTTCTCAACCAAAAATTTAAAAGAATTCTCGGTTTTGGGATTGTCGAGCAAAACCAATCCGACTACGGTTGAGTTGGTTAAACGCATTTTCTTGGTGAAGAGAGGTGTCAGACATGTCCTTGGCGCAACCAGCAGACCTTACCGTCACCAACAAGAAGGCAGCGCTGAAGGGCCTCTATGACGCCCTCTACGAAAAGAACATGTTTCCATTTTGGGCGACATCGGAAGGCGTCGATCACGACGAGATCAAGCAGCTGATGGCGACAACGAAGGCGATCCCCTTCGTCTGGTCCTATGCCGATATCGAACCGCTGCTGCAGCGGGCCGCCGAACTGGTGACCATGGACGACAGCGAGCGCCGGTCGCTGATCCTGGTCAATCCGGGTCTTGCGCCCAAGCGCGCATCGGTCAGCACCATGTACACTGCCTATCGCCTGAATGATCCGGACGAGATCATGCCGCCGCACAAGCATTCGCCGAGCGCCATACGTTTTGGCCTGACCGGCAAGGGCAACTTCACCGGCGTCGAGGGCGAGGACGTGGTTTTCGGCCCCGGCGATATGGTGCTGACGCCCAACGACGCCTGGCACAATCACGGCACGGTCGGCGGCGAACAGGCGGTCAACCTTTCGGTTCTCGACCTGCCGCTGGTCGAGACGCTGCACGCCGTGCATTTCGACCACAAATACACCGAGATGGTCGACGGCAAGGAACTCGAGAAGAAGGTGCAGACCGCCCGTTTCCCGAGCGATTATTCGCAACGCATTTACGGCGAGGGCGGCCTGATGCCGCGCTTCGTCGACCACAAGCGTGGCGGCGGCCTGTCATCGCCGATGTATGTCTATCGCTGGGAAAAGATGGAAGCGATCCTCGACGCACACAAGGATTGGGACGGCGATCCGCACGAAGGCATCGTCATCGACTATGTCGACCCCACCACCGGCGGCCCGGTCTTCCACACGATCAACTTCTACGTCCAGATGCTGCGGCCGGGCGAAAAGACGCTGCCGCAGCGGGAGACCGCCAGCCTGCTGCTGGCGCCGTTCCGCGGCAACGGCCATTCGATGATCGACGGCAAGCGTTACGACTGGAACCAGTTCGACACGATCGCCATACCGGGTGGTTGCTGGGTCGAGCATGTCAACGGCTCCTCGACCGAGCCGGTCATCTTCTTCGGTGCCACCGATGCGCCGACCCAGAAGGCGCTGCTCCTCTACAAGCGCTGGGGCCGCAACCAGGCCGGCGATCTGCTCCGCATCGTTTAGTTTTTGCAGCGGAAACTGTCCGCGCCGCCACAGTGGCGCGGGCGCCGAAAATGACGTTTCAGCAGCAAGGGCGTATGCATTTGGTTTCGGTGTTCAACACAAAGCAGATCGGCCATGTCGACTGTCCGGGCGGCGGCCAGGTCTGGGTCGACGGCAACATTCTCTATATCGGCCACATGCGTCCGCCGAGCGGCACGACGCTGGTCGACATTTCCGATCCGCGCAATCCGAAGAAGATCGCGACGATCGACGTTCCGCCGGGCTGGCACTCGCACAAGGTACGCGCCCAGGACGGTCTCATGATCATCAACCATGAACGCTTCGGCAATGCGGGCCCGGCCGATTTCGGTGGTGGCCTGGCGCTCTACGACACGACCCGACCGGCGGAGCCGAAGCTGATCTCGAAGTGGATAACTGGCGGCCATGGCGTGCACCGCTACGACTATGACGGCCGCTACGCCTATATCTCGCCAACCGCCGACGGCTATGTCGGGAACATCGTGATGATCCTCGACCTGATCGATCCGGTTAGCCCGGTCGAGGTCGGGCGCTGGTGGATACCGGGGCAATGGACCGGCGGCGGCGAAGAGTACCCGTGGCATGACTACGTCACGCCACGCTGCCACCATCCGCTGCGCATGGGCGACCGGCTCTATGTCAGCTACTGGCATCACGGTCTGTTCATCCTCGACATTTCAGACATTTCGAAGCCGAAGCTTGTCTCGCATATCAATTCGAGCCCGAGTTTTCCGCATCCCACGCACACATGCCTGCCGATCCCGCAGCCGCTCAAGGGCCGCAACATCATGGTGGTGGCGGACGAGGATGTCGCCAAACTCCGACCTTCGCCGCCGGCCTTCACCTGGATCTACGACATCACCGACGAGACGAACCCGCTGCCGATCTCAACTTTCCAGGTGCCCGGCCTCGATCCGGACGGCGCACCGCAGCCGCCGATGACGGGTTGCCATCAGCCTTCCGAGCGGTTCAAGGGCACCATCATTCCGTTTGCATGGTTCGCGCAGGGGTTGAGGCTGGTCGACATCGCCGACCCGTTCGCACCCAAGGAGGTCGGCCATTTCATGCCCGATGCGCCCGAAGGCGCCGAGCGCTCATCTTCCAACGACGTCACCATCGACGACCGCGGCATCGTCTACCTGATCGACCGCATCCGTGGCGTCGACATCATCGAAACCAGCGTTCTCTAGGGGGGACAGATTGAGCGACAGCACGCGAAAATCCGCCAGCCACTACGCCGTCGGCAAGAAGAATCCGAACCTGCCGTTTCACCCGGCGGTGCGTGCCGGTGATTTCATTTTCGTCTCCGGCCAGGTGCCGAAGGACGAGAACAACAACATGATCAGCGGCACGATCGAGGAAGAGACGCTGGCGACGCTGAAGACCATCGCCCGCGTCATTGCCGATGAAGGCGCAACGCTCTCCGATGTCGTGCGGATCACGACGTATCTTGAGGATACCCGCGATTTCGGCCGCTACAACAAGGCGTTTCTCGAAGGGATCGGCGACGCGGTGCTGGCACGCACGACCGTCGAGGCAAAGGCCGTCATCAACACCAAGATCGAAATGGACGCCATCGTCTACAAGCCGCTGCCGGCCGGCAAGTAGGCCACGACACAATCGAGGAGACGACATGTACAAGCTCTTGGGACGCCAGACATCGGGCAACGTTCAAAAGGTGCTCTTCATGCTCGAAGAGCTTGGTGCGCCATACAAGCGCGAGGATTACGGCCGCCAATTCGAAAACACCCAGACTGCCGAATACAAGGCACTCAACCCGACGTCGAAAGTCCCAACGCTGGTCGACAGTGACACCGTGATCTGGGAGTCCAACACCATCCTGCGCTATCTCGCTGCATCCCGCGGCGAACAGCTGAACGGCGCCACCCCTGCCGAAAAGACCGAGGTCGAGCGCTGGATGGATTTTCTGCTGGCGGCGGTCAATCCCGGCTATCTGGCTGCCTTCAAAGGCGCGAAGCTGACGCCCGAAGAGCAGACCGCTGAATACAAGGAACAGGTGAAGGACCTTGTGGCGCAACTCAAGATCGTCGACGGGCATCTGGCCGGCAAGGATTTCCTGGCGCTGGGCAAGCTGACCATCGCCGACATCGCCTGCGCGCCGATCCTGAAACGCTGCATCGACTTCAAGATCGACCGGCCGTCGCTGCCGAATCTGGAGCGCTGGGTGGCCGCAATCGCCGCTCGTCCGGCCTTCAAAGCGGCGACCATCGCCGCCCCCGCAAAGGCTGCATGATGATCAAGCGCGCCGCCCTCATCGGATTGGGAACGATGGGTCCGGGCATCGCCGCGCGGCGTTCGCGCGGCGGGCTCGACGTGGCGACGTATGATGTTTCCGACGTCGCGGTCGAACGCGCCCGCGGCATGCTCGACCTGGCCGGCGGGGTTCTGGACCGTCTAGACATCAAGGCGCCGACAACGGGCGCTGGCGCGGTGCGGTTCGTCCGCACCCTCGCCGAGGCCGTCGATGGGGCGGAACTGGTCATCGAGAATGTGCCTGAGAATATCGACATCAAGGCCGAAACCTATCGCGCCATCGACCCGCTGATCGGTTCTTCGGTGATTGTCGCCTCGGATACCTCAGGTATTCCGATCACCAAGCTGCAGGCCCATATCTCGCATCCAGAGCGGATGGTCGGCATGCACTGGTCGAACCCGCCGCACATCATTCCGATGATCGAGGTGATCGGCGGCGAGAAGACCGCGCCTGAAACCGTGGCGGCGATCCGCGAGCTGATCCGCTCGATCGGTCTGTTGCCGGTGGTGGTGAAGAAAGACGTTCCCGGCTTCGTCGAAAATCGCGTGCTTTACGCGCTGCTGCGCGAAGCGGTCGACCTGGTCGAGCGCGGCGTCATCGAACCGGAGGATCTCGATACCTGCGTATCCTGGGGCATCGGCTACAAGATCGCCGTCATCGGGCCGATGGCGCTGCTCGATATGGCCGGGCTCGACATCTACAAATCCGTCTCGTCGTTCCTGAACGCCGATCTTTCCAATCGGGATGATGTCGCGCCGATGGTTCTGGAGAAGACCGGTGCATCAAAGTTCGGCATCAAGTCGGGCGAGGGCATGTTCTCCTACACACCCGAGCAGATAAAGGCGCTGCAAGGCGAACGGGCGCGCAAGCTCGTCGCGGTGCGCCGCATCCTCGAGGGCCGGGAGTAGACGATGGCACAAGTTATGCGCAGCCGGGTTGGGGAGTTCTGCCGGTTGGTCACTTGTGCGCACGGGGCCGGGATCACCGCCGTGAAGGCGGGTGTGCAAGCAACGAACGTGCATGGGACGACAAGCCATGCAGGTTGAAACCATTCGACCCGCCCGTGGCCGACCGACCCACATCCGCCACGACGACCTCATTTCCACCAAGGGTGTTTCGGTGGTCATGGGCACGGATCAGAACCGGCAGCTGATCCTTAGGGATATTGACCTTTCGGTTCCGAAAGGGTCGTTCGTATCCCTCATCGGCCCTTCGGGTTGCGGCAAGAGTACATTGCTCAAAGTGCTGGCTGGGCTGGTCTGTCCGAGCAGCGGCAGCGTCTCGGTCGCCGGCGTTTCACCAGGCGAGGCGGCGCGCAAACGGATGATCGGTCTTGTCTTCCAGGACGCCAATCTGCTGCCGTGGAAAAACGCCGTCGACAATGCCTCCATGCTGCTAGGCATCGCCGACAAGTCGATGTCGCGCTCGGCGTTGCGGGCACGTGGGCAGGAGATGCTGGAACTGGTAGGCCTTGGCGACGCCGCCCACAAGCGCCCAAACGAACTGTCTGGCGGCATGCGGCAGCGGGTCGCCATCGCCCGGGCTTTGGCGCTCGATCCGGCGGTCTTGCTGATGGACGAGCCGTTTGGCGCGCTTGATGCGATCACCCGCGATTCGATGGGCCAGTCGCTGCTTGAGATCTGGCAGAGGACCGGCAAAACGATTGTCTTCGTGACGCATTCCATCGACGAAGCCATCCAGTTGTCCCGTCAGGTTCATGTGCTGGGGATCAACCCGGGACGAATCACCCACAGCCTGGACATTCCGCTGCCTTATCCGCGCGACGCTTCCGTGACCGAAGTCCCCGAATTCGTCAGGCTGGTGCTTCAGCTTCGAACGATGCTGCGCTCCAGCCATCAGCCGGGAGGCGCGACGTGAGCGAGCACCCTCTCATGAACCTCTCCCAGCCACAGCCGGTTTCCGGCTGGAACGCGGCGACAAGCAGCTGGCTTCCGGCGGTCATCCTTTTGCTGGTGACGATCGTATTGTGGGAAGCCGCAGTGCGTATATTCTCCATTTCCTCCTTTATCGTTCCTGCCCCATCCGAGATTGCGAAATCGCTGGTCGCGCAATGGGGCACTCTCATGCAGGCGACAGTGGTCACGGCCGGCGAAATCCTGTTTGGCTTTCTTGTCTCGGTCATAGCCGGCATTGCGCTTGCTCTCGTCATTGTGCGTTTCGACTGGCTGGGCCGTGCGCTCTACCCGCTCGTCGTGTTGTTTCAGAACGTGCCGAAGGTTGCGCTGGCGCCGATCTTCATCCTCTGGTTCGGCTATGGGCTCGCCCCCAAGATCGGTCTGATCCTGGTCATTGCCTTCTTCCCGGTGACGCTGTCGATGCTGGCCGGCATGCAATCGGTCGACCGTTCGCTTCTGTCGCTGATGAATTCGGTCGGCGCCAGCCCGACCCAGATCCTGTTCAGGATCCGTGTCCCCCACTCGCTTCCGAGCCTGATGGCTGGAACCAAGATCGCAGCGACCCTGAGTGTTATCGGCGCGATCGTCGGCGAATTTGCCGGAGCCTCGGACGGGCTCGGCTACGTCATCCAGTTCGCGTCGACCCAGCTCGACACGCCCCTTGTCTTTGCTGCGCTGCTGCTCGTTTCCGTGCTCGGCATCGCCTTCTACTACGCAGCCGAAATTCTCGAACGTGTCGTGGTGCCGTGGGCGCCGAAATTCAGCCAGGCCTAGGCTCTCGAACAACCAAGATCAAGAAGGGAACAAACAATGCTGAGACGCTCTCTTATCAAGGCAGCCACCTTCGTGGCGTTAGTCGGCGCGCTTGGTTTCTCGAACGCAGCTGAGGCGGCGGACACGGTCAACGTCCAGCTCGACTGGGTGGTGCGGGGCAATCACGCCATGTTCTTTGTCGGCAAGGAAAAGGGCTTTTTCGCCAAGAACGACATCGATGTGAGCGAGGTCCGCAAAGGCTCTGGCTCGCCGGACGCCATGCGCCTGGTGGGCAACGGCAACGCTGAATTCGGCTTCGGCGATCTTCCGACGCTTGCCGTGGCACGATCCCAGAATGTTCCCGTCGTGGCGCTGGCGGCGGTCAACCAGCAGTCGCCGCTGGGCATCATCTCGCTCGCCAAGACGCTCAAGCTGACCAAGCCTACCGACCTCAGGGGCCTGACCATCGGCATCCACCCGGCAGGTTCCACCTACATCTTCTTCAGGGGCTTCCTGGCCGCCAACGGCATGAGCGAGAAGGACATGACGCTCAACAGCGTCTCGCCGCCTTACGAAAGCTACCTGCTGCTCGGACGTGTGCAGACCGTAGTCGGCTATCTCGACGCCGAAGTGCCCGAACTAGAAGCCAAGGCGGGCGGCCCGGGCTCGCTGAGCATCATGCTCGGCGCAGATCACGGCTGGAAAGCCTATGGCTCGGGGCTGTTCACCTCCGAGGCGATGATCAAGGACAATCCCGATGTCGTGCGCCGCTTCGTGAAGGCCTATAGGGAGGCTTTCGAGTATGTCGCAGCTCATCCGGAAGAAGCCGCCGAGATCACGGCCAAGGCCGTTCCTGGCTATGCCGAAAAGAAGGATGTCCTGCTGGCCCAGCTCAAGGCCGACATCGCCTCGACGTTCAACAGCCCGGCGACGAAGGAACACGGCCTCGGCTGGATGACCAAGAGCCAATGGGAAGAGACCTTGAAGACGCTGACGGATCAGGGCGTGCTCAAAACGGCTCTATCGGCAGACGACGTCTTTACCGACAAGTTCCTGGCGGCAGAGTGAAGGTTCAGGGCTGTGTCTGAACTGGCAAACAGTCAGCGTCTAGCGGCAAGCCAATTTGTCGTCCGCGCTGCTGCACGTCACTCGCCCCTTTGCGGCGCTGGCCCGGTCGAGCGCGATTTGAACGCGCGTGGCGTATGCCTGGCTGGCCAGGCCGCACCACAGCCGCTCGACGGGCAGGTTTTCGCGCTTGTCGTTGAGAATCGCAAACGTCCCGGTTTTTGGATCGAACCACAGCTCGATACGGGCGCTCTTGCCAGGCGCCGCGGTGGCGACCGTGGCCGAATACCAGTGGGCGAAGTCTGCGTTGCAGGAAAGCACCTCGCGCCCGGCATTCGAGATCGTCAGCGGCACCAGATCAAGCCCGTCGGTGCCTGTCCGCACAGTGATGTGCCGCAATTCAACCGCGTTGGCGAACGACGCGAACGCCAGCGCTATCGGAAGGACATATCGCACAACCACCTTGCTTGAACTCCTGATATAATTGTTCAGGCAGTCTACCTCGCTTTTGCGCAATAACAATAAGAATATCTTGGGTAAACCGAACAGAGAGGGTAACATGTCTAAGTTTCTGAAGAGCAGCGTAAGCGCTGTTATATTTAGTGGCCTCTTGCTCGGCAACGCACTTGCCGCCGAGGTCAAGTCCATTGCCGTCCTGACGCCGGAAGAAGGCACCGATTATGGCTGGAACCAGCAAGGTATCGACGCTGCCAAGGCGGCGGCGAAAGCTGCCGGTGTCGAGATAATCGTGGCGCAGGGGCTCGGCTATGGCGACGTGCGGCCGACATTGCGGGAACTGGCGGCTGATGGCGCCAGCCTGCTGATCGCTCATGCCAGCGGCTACAACACCTCGGCTCCCGAAATCGCCAAGGAAACCAAGGTGCCGGTGGCGATCGTCGATACGCCGACCGGTCTGGAGAAGGGCCTCGTCGCCGACTACACGCTGAGCGGTCACGAAGGCGCGTATCTAGCCGGCCGTCTCGCCGCCAAGATGTCGCGTTCTAAATCGGTCGGCATCGTCGTGTCCGGCGAACCTCCGTCGTGGAACTCGCAGTCGGCGGCGTTTGCGCAGGGCGTGAAGGCCGAGAACCCTGACGTCAAGGTCACCTATGCGGTGATCGGACCCGCCGCCTACAGCGATGCGGCCGGCGGCAAGCGCGTCACCGAAAGCGTGATCGCGTCGGGCGCCGACATCATTTTCGGCCAGGGCAACGGCTCGAGCTTCGGCATGCTGCAGGCGGTCGAGACGACCAAGGCCGCCGATGGCGGCAAGGTCTATTTCATCGACGTCATCGGCGACAAGACGCCGATCGACAAAGGTTTCCTGCTGTCGTCGGTGGTCTGGAACATCGAGCCGGTCTATGCGGCGATGATCGCTGACCTGAAGGCCGACACGTTCGGTACCAAGAGCTACTCGATCGGTCTCAAGGACGATTCGGTCAAGCTTCTGAAAACCGCTGCGATCCCGGAGAATGTCTGGGCGGAGATCCAGGCGCAGCGCGAAAACATCATTTCCGGCAAGACCAAGGTCGATCCGGTCTATGATGCAGCGGCCGTGAGGGCGCTGATGACCAGCGTCGCCCAGTAAGGCGATCAAAAGCAGGCTTCTGGAGGGGTGACCGGTTCACCCCTCCAGATCGATTTCATTTCAAGGCTTGGCTTTCATGAGCAGTGCTTCCTCATTGTCGGTCGGCAAGCGCGACATCGTCGCGCTTGAAGGCGTGACCAAGCGGTTTCCCGGTGTGGTCGCCAACGACAGCGTCGATCTGGCAATCCGTCCGGGTGAAGTGCATGTGCTGCTCGGCGAAAACGGCGCCGGAAAATCCACCTTGATCGGCATGCTGTCGGGCCTGCAGCAGCCGGACGAGGGGCGCATATTGGTCGACGGCGAGCCGACCGCGATCACTTCGCCCCGCCATGCACTGGCGCTCGGCATCGGAACCGTATTCCAGCACATGATGCTGGTGCCGACGCTGACGGTTGCGGAAAACCTGTTGCTCGGCGGACGATGGTGGCAGCGCCCCAAGACCGACGAACTGGAAGCGCGCGTCGCCAAGATTGCCAGAACGCTCGGCATCACGGTAAAGCTGCATGCCAAGGTGTCCGAGCTTTCGCTCGGCGAACAGCAGCAGGTCGAGATCCTGCGCGCGATGGTGCGCAACAGCCGGCTTCTGATCCTCGATGAGTCGACCTCGATGCTGACGCCGAAGGGCATCGACGAGTTGGGCACGCTGATGCGCCGCCTGGTCGAGCAGGGATTGGCGATCGTCTTTATCACTCACAAGCTCAAGGAGGCGGCGGCTTTCGGCGATCGCATCTCAGTGCTGAAACTCGGCCGGAAGGTTGCAGAAATTCCTCCCGAAAGATTTCGCGCGCTGGGCGAGCAGGCGATCATTTCGGAGATCGTCGAATTGATGTTCGGTAAGCAGAAGGACGATCCGGAAGCGGCCGAACGTCCCGTTCGCGCCATCCGCGCCGAGGCGGCTCCGCTGCTTCAGGTCCATGATCTCGGCGTTGCACCGACAGACGATGCACCCGGCCTGTCGTCGATTTCGTTCGACATCCGTCCAGGCGAGCTGCTGGGCATCGCCGGTATCGACGGCAATGGCCAGAAGCAACTGGCGGAGGCGCTGGCCGGCCAACGGGCGACGGTGAGCGGTTCGGTGCGGCTGCAGGGAGAGCCCATCGAGACGCTGAGCGTCGGCGAACGCCGTGAGCGAGGTTTTCGTTACCTGACCGACGACCGGCTCGGCGAGGGCACGGTCGGCACCTTCCCGGTCTCGATCAATTTCTTCCTGAAGCAGGTCGGCGCGGCGCCCTTCTGGCGCAAAGGCGTCGAGCAGCGCGCCGAAATCGACAAGCGCGCCGCTCAGCTCGTCCGCGAATACGACGTGCGTACGCCCAGCCTGAAAACGCCGGTCGCCCGGCTCTCCGGCGGCAATATCCAGAAGGTGCTACTGGCGCGCGAGCTCGCCGAAGGTGCAAAAGTGGTGATCTTCAACAAGCCGACCTATGGGCTCGATCTCGCCAACACATTGGCTTCGCGCCAGCGAATCCGCGATACGGCGGCTCGCGGCCTTGCCGTGCTGCTCATCTCCACCGATCTCGAGGAGTTGCTCAGCATGTGCGACCGCATCGCCGTCATCTCGAAC
>NZ_JAMYLP010000072.1:0-30561 GCF_040318085.1 Mesorhizobium sp. M1322 | reverse complement strand
GTGACAGCACCGTCCTGATGATCCAGCGGTCGAGCCGCGCCGCGACGCCAAACCGCTCCGCCGCCGCGATGAACTCGCCCGGCGGGATCCACCGCCCGTTGCGCCCGTCGAGCCGCGCCAGGACCTCGACATGGCGGCTCTCCTGCCAGGGTTTTCCGAGCCGGTGGATTTCCTGGCCGAACAGTTTCAGCCTTCCGTCTTCCATGGCATCGACGGTGTCGGCCGCCAGCCGCGCCGCGGTGAGGCCGCTGCAACCGGATGTTGTCTCAGGGGAGAACACAGCGAAGCGATTGCGCCCGGCGGCCTTGGCCGCATAGCAGGCGTCGTCGGCGCAGGCGAGCGCGTCAGCCACCGCGGTATTCTCATCGGCGACGAAGGCGATGCCGATGCTGGCCGCGAGCTTGCGCGACGCCGCCGTCGAGCCGAGATCGGCATCGCGAACCGCCGCGAGAACGGCGCCGGCGAGACGCTCGGCTTGCGCTGCGTCGCAATCAGGCACCAGCAGCGCGAACTCGTCGCCGCCAAGGCGCGCGGCATGCGCCGGCGGCGGCAGACAGCCCAGAATGCCCTCGGCAACGCTCTTCAGCGCGAGGTCGCCGGTGGCGTGGCCAGCGAAGTCGTTCAAGGCCTTGAAGTAATCGAGATCGACATAGAAGACCGCGAGCGGGCGCGCCGTTGCGATATGCTGGGATAGCAGCCGGTCGAATGCGGCGCGGTTCAAAAGGCCAGTCAGGGCGTCATGGCAGGCCGCATGGGCAAGTTCCTGCTCGCGTTGCTTCGCCTCGGTGATGTCGCGCACCGTGCCCAGGATCTGGCCCGACGACTGGGCGTCGGCGATGAACCGTATCAGCGATTCGACATGTCTGATGTCGCCGTCCCGCTTGATGATGCGGTATTGCACGGCGACGACCTTTTGGGTTTGCAGCGGCGCCAAGTGGGCCCGCTCGGCGTCGGCCCTGTCGTCCGGATGCAGATAGCTGTGCCAGAGGTCTTGCGACACCTCGTCGGTTTCGGCGACCAGCCCGAAGATTTCCCGCGTGCGCTCGTCCCAGAAGCTTTTGCGTGCGGCGAGATCGTGATGCCAGATGCCGGTGCCGCTGGCCGCCAATGCCAGGCGAAAGCGCACGTTGACCTGTTCAAGCTCTGCTTCCGCTTGCTTCTGCTTGGTGATGTCCGTCTGGACGCCCATCAGCCGGACCGGCCGGCCTTCCGCGTCGCGCTCGACCACTCCGCCGCGATCGAGAACCCACACCCAGTGACCGGATTTGTGCTTCAGCCTGAGCTCGGTCTCGATCGAATCGGTCAGGCCGGCAATGTGGCGTTCGCCGCTGGCCACCGCCCGCTCGCGATCGTCGGGATGCGTCAGCTGCAGCCAGAGATCGCTCGCCTCGACGAGCTCACCCTCGCCATAGCCGAGCATTTGCGACCACATTGCCGAGTAGAAACAGTCGCCGGTCCTGAGATCCCAATCCCAGACGCCAAGATGCGCGCGTTCGAGCGCCAGCTCCCAGAACTCTCCGTTGCGATTCTTCTTGTTAGCCATGCCCTGGACTTCGCCTGCCCCCTCGAGGCCCATTGTGCGGCAAAAGCAAAGAAGAAACCGTTACTGCGCAAGGAGCGGGCGAAGGGGCCTATAGGAGGCACCACGGCGGGCTCCGGTTCCTTCTACGACCCCTGCGGCAGACCTGATCTCGCCTGGCTCGGGCCTTGTCGGATCACGCCTTGGCCTTGAAGCGCGCCGCCTCCTCCGAACCGCTTGTGGCGTCGCCTGCGCTATAGGAATGCGCGCCGGCGCCGGCCAGCTTGCCGCCATCGACGATCAGGTATTCCTCGCGGATCGGCCGGCCTTCGAACCAGCACTCCAGGATTTCACGCGTGCCGGTGGCGTAGCGCGTCTGGGCCGAGAGCGAAGATCCTGAAATATGCGGCGTCATACCGTGATGCGGCATCGATCGCCACGGATGGTCCTTAGGGGCCGGCTGCGGGAACCACACATCGCCGGCATAGCCCGCGAGCTGGCCGCTCTCCAGCGCACGGGCGACGGCGTCGCGATTGCAGATCTTGCCGCGCGCCGTGTTCACCAGATAGGCGCCGCGTTTCATCCTGGCGATCATCGCCTCGTCGAACAGGTTCTCCGTCTCCGGATGCAGGGGCGCATTGATCGTCACCACATCGCAGATGCCAACCATGGACGCGGCGTCTGGGTGGAAAGTGACGCCAAGGTCCTTCTCGACCGCCTCGGGCAGCCGGTGGCGGTCGGTGTAGTGCAGCTTGACGTCGAACGGCCGCAGCCGGCGCAGCACCGCGCTGCCGATCCGGCCGGCGCCGACGGTTCCGATCTGCATCCCCTCGACATCGTAGGAGCGCGCGACACAGTCGGCGATATTCCAGCCGCCCTTGATAACCCACTGGTAGGAGGGGATATAGTTTCGCACCAGCGCCAGGATCATCATCACCACATGCTCGGACACGCTGATCGAGTTGCAGTAGGTCACCTCGGCGACGGTGATGCCACGGTCCATCGCGGCCTGCAGATCGACATGGTCGGACCCGATGCCGGCGGTGATCGCAAGCTTCAGTTGGTTTGCCTTGGCTATCCGTTCCTTGGTCAGATAGGCCGGCCAGAACGGCTGCGAGATGACGATTTCGGCGTCAGCGAGCTCGCGTTCGAAAACGCTGTCGGGACCGTCCTTGTCCGAGGTCACGACCAGGCTGTGCCCGGCGCTTTCGAGAAATGGCCTCAGGCCGAGCTCGCCCGACACGCTGCCGAGCAGAACCCCCGATTCGAAGTCGATGGCCTTCGGCGTGGGAAGCGTCTGGCCGCCGGGATAGCGGTCGAGCTTCGGCAGTCCATCCCGTGCATAATTTGACGGATAACCGTCAACCGGATCGTCATAAAGGACGCAAACGACCTTTGCCATTTTGATCTCCCTTCGTGTGATGACGAGGAAGACGCTCGATTGTTAAGGCCGCCCTCCAAACGAACGAGCGGCCACTCTGGTTTGTCAGAGGCCAGCAACTCCTGGCGCTTCCTCGGAAAGTTGCGCACTATTGCGAACTAAATGGAGGAGCCGGACGCGGCTTCAAGCCCAGCGGCAGGCAACGGTGCCGCGTTCATCATCGAATTTTGAGCGTGCGGACGACGATCCGCAATAGCAGCCACAGCCGCGGCGGCGCCAGCCACAAAGCCTCACTTCTTCCCTTGCGGGTAGATCGTCTCGCCGCGCTTCAGCATCTCGACGAACGCCGCGATCTTCTTCTTGCGCCCAGCCTCGGTCTTCATGTTGTGGATGCGGAAGGCGAGCGCGAAACGGTTCTGCGCGCTTAGCGTTGCCAGCATCGCCTTGGCCTTGGGCTCGGCATCGATAGCGGCCTGCAAATCCCCGGGGATTTTCATGTCCTTGCCGCTTCCATAGGCGCGCGCCCAGCGCCCATCGGCCTTCGCCGCATCGACCTGTTTCAGCCCATGCTCGGTCATGCGGCCCTCCTCGATCAGCCGGGCGACGTTGTCGACGTTGATCTGGCTCCAGGTGCTCTTCCTGCCGCGCGGCGTGTAACGCTGCAAATAGCTCTTGTCGTCGAGCCCCTTGCGCACGGCGTCGATCCAACCCCAGCACAGCACGACGTCGATGGCCTCCTTGGGCGTGATCGAAGGCAGCCCAGAACCGACCTTGTGGATCTTGATCCAGACCTCTGTCTCGGTGTCGTGGTGCTGGCCGAGCCAGGTGTAGAAGCTTTCGGCATCGCTGAATTCGCACACCTTGGCGGGATCGACCTTGACCGGTGCCATCAGCGGGCCTCGCTTTTTGCGGTCGTCATCGGTTTCCTCCTTCGCTGCTTAGCTCCGATCGAATGGAGCAACAGTGGCCTTGTTGCAAGGTTGGCGGGACAGCAAAGCCGCCGATCTCCCCCCACGTGGGGGACATTGGCAGCGTCGCTGTCCCGCGGCGCCCATGGCGGTTCTTCCAATCGTGATGTAGGAATCTCCCTGGCAGAACCGGCCATGGCGGACAGGGCGGGCCTCAACTTGGGGGATGTTGCCATGCGAGCAATGCTGTTCGGTCTTGCCCTGCTGGCGCCAACCGTGGCCCTGGCCGAACCAATAGAAACCCAGAAGATCATCACGGCGCTGACCGGCGACTGGAATGGCGACGGCGGCACCGACCTTGTGATGATCGTCGAGACCGAGCCCAGCGACCCGATGGACGTGCATTTCTTTCTCCGGGATCGCGAGCACAATTTTTTGCGCCCTGCCGGCACCGTGCGCGGTCAGATTCTCGGCGAGTGGAACGGTTACGACCGGCCCGGCTACGAGGCCTCCGACACCGAGCCGGAGCTGACCGGGCTGCCCAACGGCTCGATCAAACTATATCTGCCGGCAATGCCGGTCGGCAGCAAGCGGACTAACCAGACGCTGACGCTCGCTTACCGCGACGGCGCCTTCATCGTCGCCGGCTTTGCCTATAACTATCATGATTATTTTGAGGACAATGTCGCAAGCGACTGCGATTACAATGTTTTGACCGGCAAGGGCAAAGGCAGCAAGATACAGCCCGATGGCACGACCAAGCAGAAAACTGTGGCGGTGGAAGGCAAGGTCATTGCCTTTTCGGAGTGGAACCCCGGAACAGGGTTCAGTGCCTGCGGCGAGTGAGGCACGCCGCGTCATCGGATTATCAGGAGGATCTGACCGGTGGTGACTGCTTCACTGCAGCTGCGGTTTTTTGAGAAAGCTGTTGCGGTCGGCCGACTTGACGCGCAGCCAGGTTTCGCGGCCGTCGCGCACAACCCGCAACGGAATCTCGGCGCCCGCCGGGTTCTGCCAAAGCTTGCGGTAGAAATCGGCGAGCCCGTCGACTTCGCCGTCGCGCACATCCGAGATGATGTCGCCCTGGCGCAGGCCGGCTTCGGCGGCCGGGCTGCCTTCGGCGACACTCATCACCACGACTTCGCCATTGCTTTCGGCGGAGAAGGCGCCGAGCCATGGGCGCGGTGGCTTGGCAACCTGGCCGCGTGTCAGGAGATCGTCGAGAATGGGCGGCAGAAGGTCGATCGGCACCACCATGTTGATATCGGCGATCTCGCCGGCGCGGCTCATCTGCAGGCACAGCGAACCGATACCGAGCAGCCTTCCGTCCTGCCCGATAAGTGCCGCACCTCCCCATGACGGATGGGCGGGCGCGGTGAAGATCGCCTCGTCCAGGAGATACTCCCAATAGCCGGCGAATTCCTGCTTGGTGACGATGTGCGCCCTGACCGCCTGGCCGATGCCGTCGGCGAGCACCACGGGGTCGCCGGCCATCGCCCTGGCCGCATCGCCGAAAGCCACCGCAGGCAGGCCGAGCGGGGCCAGCGCCTGCACCAGCCCAAAGCCCGATTCCTGGTCATAGGCGAGCGCGTGCGCGGGAACCACGCGCCCGTTGTGGTCGGTCAGCCAGACTTCTTCCGCCTCGGTGATGAGGTAGCCGATGGTGAGCACCAGCCCGTTATCGCGAATGACCACGCCGCTGCCTTCCCGGCTCGTGCCCAGCGCATTGGCGGTGAAGGCGTCGTCAGGGATCGAGGCGCGCACCGCCACGATGGACCGCAAAATCGTATCGATGGACATGCTCTCAATCCCGGCAATATTCATGACGGCCGCCAAAGGCCCGGTATCTTCTATAGGTATGGCGCACGTGACGAGGCGCAAGGGCATCGGTGAGCCCCCCTCCTCCCGGGGTCCATTGGTAGAAAGGGCATGCGGCGTCGACTATAGTTCAACATAAGTTGAACTTCCTGCTGACCGCACTACCTGTATCAATATGTAGATGAACCTGCCCCACGAATCTCCCGCTTCCATCGCGCGAGCTGATCCTCCCCAAGACCCTCCCCGCTCATAGCACAAGGCCTCCGAGATGAACCAATACACACCGCCGAAAGTATGGACCTGGAACAAGGAAAATGGCGGCGCCTTCGCCAGCATCAATCGGCCGATCGCCGGCCCGACGCATGATAAGGAGCTGCCGGTCGGCAAGCATCCGCTGCAGCTCTATTCGCAGGCGACACCGAACGGCGTCAAGGTGACGATCATGCTGGAGGAGCTCTTGGCGCTCGGCCACAAAGGTGCCGAATACGACGCCTGGCTGATCAGGATCAACGACGGCGACCAGTTCGGCAGCGGCTTCGTCGAGGTCAACCCCAACTCCAAGATCCCGGCGCTGATGGACCGCAGCGGGCCAAAGCCGATCCGCGTCTTCGAATCCGGCTCGATCCTGGTGCATCTGGCCGAAAAATTCGGCGAATTCCTGCCGACCGAGCAGCCGGCGCGCGCAGAAACCCTGTCATGGCTGTTCTGGCAGATGGGCTCGGCGCCCTACCTCGGCGGCGGCTTCGGCCATTTCTACGCCTATGCGCCGGAAAAGATCGAATATGCCATCGACCGCTTCGCCATGGAGACCAAGCGCCAGATGGACGTGCTCGACCGGCGGCTGGCGGTGAGCGCATATCTCGGCGGCGACGCCTACACGATTGCCGATATCGCCGTGTGGCCCTGGTATGGCGGGCTGGCCAAGGGCCGCATGTATAACGACGCCGGCGATTTCCTGGCAGTGGACGGGTACAAGAACGTGCAGCGCTGGGCCGAAGCAATCGACGCACGGCCGGCGGTGCAGCGCGGCCGCATGGTCAACCGCGCCTTCGGCGAGCCGGCGATGCAGCTGCACGAGCGCCACGACGCCACCGATTTCGACACCAAGACGCAGGACAAGCTGGCGGCCGAATGAGTTGAGCGGATGACGGGCTGATCTCCCTCTTGGGGAGATCGGCAACTCAGCCCGCCCGCGCCGTCTCGAAGGCAAGAGGCACTCTATCTGCACAAGCCGCAGGCAGGCTGCCGCGCTGCCCAATCCAGGCATATGTATCCGGAAATATATACTGGTTGACTAAAGTAACGGAACGTCCAATGCACATTACCAGAACCGAACAAGTCCGCTTTCGAAAGGCTTAGACCATATTATCTATTTCGGTCACATCATGACTAAGCACATCGATATTCTGCCGGCGCGTGACCTGAATCTCGACACGGGCCAAAACCGCGTACCGACGGTCGGGCACTCGCGGTCGCGGATTACCTATGTGTCTTTCGCCCGGCTCTGTAGATCAGCTGGACGACGAACAAAAAATATCCAACCTGCGAAACGATCAACGTAAGGACCGTCCAGCCCAGCGCCTTCCAGATTGAACCCGTTGCCAAAAAAGTCGAGAGCGCCACGACGAATGACGCGGTGGTCATCCCCACCAGGAACTGTGGAAAATTCATCGTTTTTCAAGGCCGCCCCGGAGCTTTTAACAGCCGCGACGACTACCCTTGCCCATTTACCCCGGACCAACGTTTTCACCCTTTCAATGGTTGCGCAAGTGGCAAATGGATCAGAGGTGTGCGCACGTTCAATGCAATCTACGGTTGAACCCTATTCGGGCGAAGGCACCGGCGGCTTGTTCGTGATGGTGGCACCGAAGGCAGCGGCTATGACGGCGGCTACTCCCAGGCACTGCAGCTCGGTCAGGATCTCGTGCAGGAACAGGAACCCCGCCAGCGCGCCCAGCGCCGGCTCCAGGCAGGTCAGCGTGCCGTAGAGCCTGGCGGACATCCTGGTCAGCGTCACCATCTCCAGCCAGAACGGCAGGGCACTTGAGAACAGGCCGACCAGCAGGGCGCCGGCCAGGATCGACGGCGAGACCAGCGCCGGCCCCGCCTCGGCCAGGCCGAACGGCAGCGCAAGCACTGCGGCGATTGCCAGGCCGTAAGCCGTGGTCTGCCCGCCGAGCTCGGCGCCCGCCTTCTGGGCGAACACGATGTAGAGCGCCCAGAAGCCGCCGGCCGCCAGCGCCAGCATCACGCCGGCCGGATCGAGCGCATCAGGCGAATGGACGAGGGGCGACAACAGCACGATGCCGGCGACGGCAAGCGCCACCCAGGCGAAGTCGCTGCCGCGCCGGGACGATAGCGTCGCGACCAGAAGCGGGCCGGTAAATTCGAGCGCCACCGCGATGCCGAGCGGAATCCTCTCGAGCGCCGCATAGAACAAAAGATTGAGCGCGGCGAGCGTCACCCCATAGGCGATGAGCCACGGCCACACAGTCCGGGACGGCCGCACCCGCCAGGGCCGCAGAACCGCCGCCAGCATCAGCGCGCCGACGACCAGCCGCAGCGCCGTCGTGCCCTGCGCGCCGACCAGCGGAAACAGGCCCTTGGCGAAGGCCGCGCCGATCTGGATCGACACCATGGCGCCGAGAAGTGCCGCGATGGGCAGGGTCTCGAAAACAGGCTTGATAACCGGCGTCGACGTCACTTGTGGTTGGTCCTCTGCCGCCGGGCTATGCGCGACGCATGCGGCGGAGATAGGACCAATGAGCTTGCCTGTCGTGAGGCAGCGAGAGGTGGTTGGGTGGGGCAAGCGACGCTGACGGTGGCTGCAGCTCAGGCGATATTCTTGATACGCCGGCGGGACAGCACCCCTTCTGTCCTGCCGGCGTCAAAAATTACTACAGGCGCAATACTGCCGCTCAGGCCGACATGGCCAGCGGTCTTGCGCTCTTGTTGGGGATCTGGATGTCGATCTCCAGCGTCGACATCGTCTCGCCGCGATCCATCGAGACCTGCAGGTAATCCTGGTCGATCTGCACATGCCTGGCGATGACGGCCATGATCTCCTCGCGCAGCACCGAGACGAGATCGGGCTGGCTGCGGTTGCGGCGCTCATAGGCGAGCAGCACCTGCAGCCGCTCGCGCGCCACCGGCGCGCTGCCGCGCCGCTTGAAGAGGTCTAACAGGTTCATGCTGCCCTCCTTCCAAAAAGCCGGTCGAGAAAGCCCTTGCGCTCGAACGGCACGACCACCGGCAGTTCTTCCCCCTCGAGCCGTTTGGCTGCCTCGATATAGGCGCGGGCGGCGGAATTCGTCGGATCGCTGAGCGTCACCGGCGAACCGAGGTTGGAGGCCTTGAGCACGTCCTGGCTTTCGGGAATGATGCCCAGGAGCGGCGTCGACAGGATTTCCAGAACGTCGTCGATCGAGAGCATTTCGCCGCGTGCAGCGCGGGCGGCATCATACCTTGTCACCAGCACGTGCTTGGCGATCTGTTCGCCCCGCTCGGCCTTGACGGTCCTGGCGTCGAGCAGGCCGATGATGCGATCGGAATCGCGCACCGAGCTGACTTCCGGGTTGGTGACGATGACCGCCTCGTCGGCGAAGCGCATAGCAAGCTGCGCGCCGCGCTCGATGCCGGCCGGACTGTCGCAGAAGACGTAGTCGAACACCGAGCTTAGCTTTTCGATAACCTCGCCGACGCCCTCCTCGGTCAGCGCATCCTTGTCGCGCGTCTGCGAGGCCGGCAGCAGGAACAGCGTCTCGACCCGCTTGTCGCGGATCAGCGCCTGCGAGAGCTTGGCCGTTCCCTGGATGACGTTGACCAGGTCGAACACCACTCGCCGCTCGGCGCCCATGATCAGATCGAGATTTCTTAAGCCGACATCGAAGTCGACCAGGGCCACCTTCTTGCCGGTCCTCGCGACGGCGGCGCCAAGGGCGGCCGTCGAGGTCGTCTTGCCGACGCCCCCCTTGCCCGAGGTGACCACCACTACCTTGCCCATCTATGCCTCCATTATTGTTGTTGGTATTGTTAAGCGTTTGATTTATGCGATGCGCTTAAGTGCTTGTTTTTGTGAATGACTCGTATCCGAAACCGCTGCGTACTTTGCGTTAGCTGAACGGCGCGATGCGCAGCGTGTCTTTTTCGAGAAACGCCTGCACCGCCTTTCCACGCAAGGACGGCTCCATCTCCTCGGCGGTGCAATACCAGCCGTCGACCGACAGCAGCTCGGCCTCGTTTTTGCGGCAGAAGATGCGCGCCGCCGAATGGCCGAGCACACCGGCCGACGCCCGCCCGCGCAGCGTGCCGTAGACATGGATGGAGCCGGCAGCGACGATCTCGGAACCGGAGGCGACGGAACCTAGCACGATGACGTCGCCATGCGCATGAAAGACCGACTGGCCCGAGCGGATCGGCGTTTTCACCATCAGCGTGGCGGGCGCTTCCGGCTGCCTGTCTTCTGGCTTGCCCTGTTCCGCCTTGCCTTCTTCCGGCTTGCCCGCCTCTTCAGGCCTGCCCTTGCTGTCGGCCTGCATCAGCAGCCCGGCGGTAGCCTCTTTCGCACCGATCAGCACCGGCGGCAGATTGGCCTCGAGCGCCGTGTTGCCGTCGAGCTCGATGGCGTAGATGCGGATGCCGCGCAGGCCAAGCTCAGCGACCAGCCTTTCGATCTGGCTGAGCTCGGGCTTCAGCGTGTTGAGGTTGAGCACCACCGGCCGGCCGGCGAAATAGCCCGGCGAATTGCCGATCCAGCGATCGAGGCTTTCCAGCCACTCCGAAAGCGGCGCTTCCGGGGTGAGCGTGAAGGCGACAAAGGAGCGGGCGCGAAAGCGAATGGATTTGGTCTCGACGGGGGCGGCGAATGTCACGGACAGCGATTCCTTACTGATAGGTAAACGCTAGCCAGCCATGGTTAACGAAAGGTTAACGGAGGGGTGTTTGCGGCATCCGGAAAGCTGTTATTGACGGACCCGGCGGTGCCAGCAGCCGAGCGGCTGGCGCGGGAAATTGCCTTGCCCTTTCCTCGACACCTTGCTGGCTAAGTGCCCTTCGCTGCGTCCTCGATCAGTTCCGCTAGCAAGGTAGAGAACCGCTCGTCAGTCCTATCCCCTATGTTTCCCACTTCTCTCGCCACGATCCCGGGCGAAGAGACTGACACTTGCCCACTCAGCTGAACGTTGACCGTGAACGTCCTCCCGACTGCCTCCTTCTCCATTCCACCCTTCCTGTAGATTCTGAACCGAATAGATGGTGTTGATGCTTTGGTCTGGCGGCGTGGCGCGGTGTCCATCTCGACGGCCACCTCGCCTGCTACGTCAGCCTTGGCTGCTTCCAGTGACGCAACCACGACGTCGTTTAGCCAAGCCCTTGCTTGCGCGCCGAAGTCCACCCCCTCGGCCTTCTCACTGCCGACCTTCTCCTCTTGCTCACGGCGAGCTTCCTTCCCGCGATCAAGGGCATCTTTGAACTTAGACATTATGGTTTGCCTCCGATTGTGAGCGCATGAGACCAGCCGCCATGCTCCTCCTCATGGGTAGAACGCGCACAATCGGCGTCCGTTGCGTAAGCTGAGCCCGCGGTTCGCCGTTGCGCACGGTATTTTCCTTCTGGCGCGGTCGATCGCCCGGGTGGCGGCGGTGATCGCGGCGCTGGTGGTGGTGGCTGGGGTAGCGTGTCAGCAGCCGAGCGACAGCGCTGGAAATTGCCCGCCCTTTCCCACAAGATGCCTGAACATCCCTGAGGGCTCGACATGTGCAACCTCTACAACATCACCACCAGCCAGGAGGCGATCCGCCAGTGGACCCGCGCCCTGCGCGACATCCTCGGCAATCTCGAGCCCTCCATCGACATCTACCCCAACCAGCCCGGCCCGGTGGTGCGCAACGGGCCGGACGGAACGCGCGAACTGGCCAATCTGCTGTGGGGCATGCCGACGCCGATTGAGCGGGTGAAGGGCAAGGCCGACTACGGCACCACCAACATCCGCAACCCGCAATACGGCCATTGGCAGCAATATCTCGGCGTCGCGAACCGCTGCGTGGTGCCGGTCACCAGCTTCGCCGAACCAAGCCCGACGCCCGGCGATAAGGACCCGGATACCGGTATCCAGAGGAACTACTGGTTCGCACTGAGCGAGGAGCGGCCGCTGTTCTTCTTCGCCGGACTGTGGACGCGCTGGCAAGGCGTGCGCAAGGTCAAGGACGGCCCCGGCGACTTCGAGCTCTACGGCTTCCTGACCACCAAACCCAACGCCCTGATCGCGCCGATCCACGAGAAGGCGATGCCAGTCATCCTGACCACGCAGGAGGAAACCGAGACCTGGCTGACCGCGCCATGGTCGGAGGCCAGGCACCTGCAGCGCCCGGCGGCGGACGACGCGCTGGTGATCGTCGAGAAGCCGGCGACGCAGATCAAGTTTCCGCCGCAGGCGCCACAGGCGCCGGTACAGGGCTCGCTGTTCTAAAGTTTGAACTTCTGCAGCACCCAGATGTAGCCCTTCGGCGGATGGTCCTGGTCGATGAACTGAGTGCGCACAGTAGTGTCCTTTCGGCTGCACCGTTTGCACCTGAACCTGATGGCTTCCAGCGGCTTGTTCCAGCCCACCACCTGAGCGACATCGTTCGCCCGGAAGCGTCCGACATGGTAGCAGTGGCCGCACTCGACGATCAGCAGCATGTTGGCCTTCGCGGCACGTCCAACGCTGTCCATCGGCCCGGCCATGGCTCATTTCCGGGTCAGGTAATCCTCGGGAAGCGGGAGCAGGCCAAGATTCGGCATTCGGAAATCCGGCTCCTTCTCCGCTAGGCTGGCCATCACCTCATGCAATTTGTCGACGAGCCCGCTAAGCTGCCAATACAGTTCGCCATGCGCCTTCAGATGCTGTTGCGACGAAAGCACCGTCCTGCGCAGCCCCAGAGCGTCCCTGATGATCGCCTCCGCATCCCTCGTCGACAGCCTGTCAAACCGGCTTTTCCGTCTGCCCATCGCGGCTCTCCCCAATTTGTGAGCAACCGCCCCACCTACTGACAAATAGGAAGGCATTCCTCGCGGCGTCAATTCGTCCTTGACATTTTTGTTCCCGTTTTGTTCAATTTGAACAGAAACTATGGAGCAACGCCATGGACCACATCGTGACGCTTGACAGCCGCCAGGAGGCCACCCTTCAGGCCATCGCCGACAAGTTCATTGCCCAGCACAAGGGCGACGCGGTGAAGGCGCTGAAGGAAATGATCGTGCTTAATGGGCATTTGCAGGAACGGCTGGATGCCCTTGTCGTCACCACGCCGAGCGACGCGCTAGGCGCTCAGAGATGACGGTAGTAGGACGCGTGTTCAAACGTGCCGTTCGAAGTTCGGCTTAGCACCATAAGCGGAAGTTGAATGCGCCTCTAAAAGTGGACGTAGCATCATCGTATGATTGAGACTGTTTTTCGCCCTCGGGCATCCGCCTCCCTGATTGACCGGCGGAAACGAACACCCAATATTATGGGGGAGTGGTGTTCGGTTCCAACTGGGGTTTGGCGAGGTGGCGCATGGAGTTGCGGTGTACACGCCTGCCCTTATGGGATAACCTTGACAAGTACGTGAAATGGGCCGCTACAGGGCGATGAATAGATCAGATATGGAAGCTTCGAGCAGCAAGTTCGCTTGGCTCACCGCACCTGGGCTGCACGCACGCCCGGCTCATGACGTCGTCGTAGCGAGCAACAATCACTTTGTTGCCGTTCCGTCGCTGGGTTCCTTGGTGCCAGGGTGGATATTGCTTATCCCGAGGCGCCCAATGTCTACCCTCAGCCTTATGGACACCGAGGAGCGGAAAGCCCTTGCAGTACTCCGCACCGAGCTCGCCGCTCGGCTGAGCGCGTATGGGCACACGGTTCATGCGTTCGAACACGGCGGCGCGTCCGGGAGTCTTGTCAGCTGTGGCGTCGATCAAGCTCACTTGCACCTCGTCCCGCTCAGCTTCGATTTGTTACATGCGGCGCGCAGGCACGATCTAGGGTGGCGCACAAGCGTCGGAATTCGTGACCTCACCGAAGCAGAGACTGGTGGTAAGGAATACCTATTCGTTGAGCGCTTAGGCGTCTCGCTGATTGGGTTTCCAGAGACCCCAACCTCGCAATGGTTCAGGCGGCTGATCGCGCAAGAGTGCGGGGGGAGAGAGTGGGACTACAAAAAGAATCCCAATTTCGAGCAACTGGAGGCAACGGTAGCGAAGCTAACAGCGCCGAGGTCGGCCATCAGCATATAGAAGAGCTAAACGATGATCGCGCTATCGGCGATTGGAAGTCGCGATTTTGTGGTGCGGCGTGGCGTCAAATCATTGCCGAGCTTCTATATCTTGTCGTTCTTCTGAGCTTAGGCACCCTCGCGCTGCTCGATGCTGCAATAGCTCCAGCTCTGCCCCACGAGGGCGGGAATGCATACGTCTCCACATTACTGGGTATAAAGATCAATCCTGACGCGTTAAAGTGGATTGCTCTATGGGTTGCTGGCCTCCTAGGCGGGACTGTCTTTGCGCTTAAGTGGCTTTATCACTCCGTTGGAAAGGGCCTTTGGAATCGGGACCGCATTTTGTGGAGACTTATCGTTCCATTCAATTCAGCGACGGTTTCGATATTCACAGGCTTTCTCTTTTCCTCCGGAGCCGTCCCGTTCCTTAAGAATGAGGCCTTGGACACGCCACTGATGACCCTCGCGTTCGGGTTTATATTTGGCTATTTCTCGGACAACATACTCGCGGCGTTGCAGAATCTTGCCCAGAAGATTTTCGGCACCCTTGGACAGAGCGACTGACTGTGGCGGAGCATCCTGCTATCGCCAGTCAAGGCGATCTGACACTGACTGCTGACTTCTCATCCTTCCAGAGCGCGGCAAGCATATATGGCGCTAAAGCGGCCGGATTGTTTCTTTTGCCAATGGCTTGGGTTCCCAAGTTCGCCGCGGTGTCAACGACGCTCTACAATGAATGGCGCAAGAGTGGGGAGCTGCAGAGCCCTATCGTCTCTGAGATCCTCGGCTGGATCGGATCGTATGGAATCCGCAGCTTAATCGTTCGGTCGAGCAGCAAGAACGAGCGCATCACAGATCGGGGCAAATACAGATCAGTGCCCGCAGCTGGTACTGATCGGGCGGCTGTGGCAGCTGCCATTATCGAGGTGTTCGAGTGCGCCAGGTCTGCCGACCCAACAGATGAAATGGCTCTCGTCCTCCAGGACTACAAGTGCGCAGCAATGGTGGGCCACCTTTCCAACGAGGTGAGGGTAAGCCCGACGCGCAACCAATGGACCTATGAGATTGAGAACCCGTGGGTTGGGGCGAAGGGGTTAAACAGCAAGTTCGCCACATCCCCAGACCCAGCCGTTGCTCTTCCGTCAGCACGTCAACCTCATCAGACGTTGCGTTCCGTCGGTCGCTGGTGCTGCGATAACTTCAAACCGAGATGCCATATCGAATGGCTGGTGGAGAGCAGCCATCTCCAGATCGTCCAGCTCGACTTCGAATGGCGTGAGCTCGACAACGGAGCGGATCCGACCAAGGAAGTTCTCTACCAACGCAGCACGCTCCCAGATCCAACGGCTCAAAAGCATCTCAAGCAGTATCCGTTAGGATCAGCTACCCGATGGAAAAAGCTACGGAACCTGTCCGAGTTTGATTTCGGGCCAGACAATCCCGCTCCAATCCTGTTCGAACTGGCTTCGATGCTGGTGTCTCAGGCGCGGCAGGACGCCGCCCTGCGGACGTCGATAATTAAGGAGGTCAAATTCATCACAGGCGATCGCGCGGTGGTCCGCACTGATGTCGATCAGAAGGACTTCCCTAGGTTCAATCTACCGAGGACCGATACGGTGTGCGCTGCGGACGCAGTTTCTTGGTGCGAGTGCCAGCTTGATCTGCTCGGGCAAAGACAGGCCGCCGAAGAAAACGTCGTGTTTTTGATCCACGCCTTTCTGCCCGCCCTCGCGTCGGCTTGGGCCTATGCCGACCCAAATCGACTAGATGTCCAGATAGATGCACTGTGGGGGCTTCCTGATGGCCTCCAGGTATTGCCCGTCGATAGCTACGAGGTAATCCCCTCGAGAGATCGCGTGATTCAGACACCTTCAACCTACAAGCCAATGTTTCTCCGCGAAACCGAAGACGGACAATGGACCTACATAAATGTCCTTCGTTCAAAAGGGCGATCGCAGGTCTTGCCAAGAAAGGACATCCTAGAAATTGCGAGGCGCACGAAACGTATATCAGAAGGAATAGGAGAGTTTGCGCAGATAATGTGGTTTTGCGGTATTCCCCACGGTTACGGAGTCGGTCGAAATCTACCTTGGTTCAGATCAAGGGAGAAGCTTGATCCTGCGCCTCGTGCAGAGGATAAATATAAGAGCTTCACCGTTCGAAATTTCGAAGACCTCGACAAAATTCCCACGTCGCGCGCCGCGATCGAATTTAGCCCTGACGCAAATCAGATCCGCAACGAAGCCTTCCTTGAGGCTGTCATAGCTAAGGCTCAAGAGCACAAGCTTCCCGTTAAGCTCAACGGTTCCGTCCTTGGGCATGTCTATTACAAGCTTTGTGAGGCGGAGGTTGGGATCATTCTCCCGAATGCGGCGAAGTACAAGAGAACGCGGGAGCGGCGAGTCTTCGGGAAGATCGTGCGTGACAAGATCCCCACAAACATTAGCAGCGGCGGCGAAGAGGCGGTTGAGGCCACTTTACGCAAGCCCGACGCGGTTCACGGTCTCTCCGCCAAGATGGTCGAGGAGTTGGAGGAATTACTAAAGGCAAAGACAGACGACGAAAAGGCAGGCGAACTCGCGGATGTGCTGGAAGTGGTCCGCGGTATAGCTCACGAACTCAAGGTGGACTGGCTAGACCTCGTCTCGCGGGCGGACGCCAAGAAGCAGCGTTCGGGCGGGTTCCAAGAGCGTAAGGTGCTAGTCGAGACGTCGTTGCCACACCCACGGCGCGCATCGGAGCGCGTTGGCGAGGTCGGTCTGGAGGAGCTTGGCGCGGCTTCAGTTGTGGGTTTACGGGCCGAGGTGCCGATCGCCGGCATTGTCAACACCGTAGAGAGAAAGCCGATCACCGTTAAAATCCCAGATGCGGGGATTAACCTTCAGATTGCCTTGAAAAGAGGAAAGCTTGTCGTATCGGTCGCGCCGATCGAAGGTCCCATCGAGGACGACGATACCCAAGGCTCCCTCTTCTAGTCGGGTAGGCCGCGTGCGCTGTAACTGTCTGCTTTTCAGGCCGAGCTAATTTAGCCGCGGCAAAGTCCGGGTTGGGTCAAACAGGCCGTTCACGGATGTCCCATTTCTCTGCATGCCGTGATTCGAATAAAGACAGTCCTTAACCTAGGCACTTCTTCTCGATCTCATCCGGGCCGCCGTCTTCGCAGGCTCAGGTTCCGACAGGCACGGGCGCGGCTGCCTGGCAGGCGACGGCACGCTCCCTCAATGCCTCTTGAAATACTGCACCTCGCGTTCGTGCTTCTCCGCCGCCTCGCGGCTGTCAAACGTCCCTAGATTGCGGCGCTTGCCAGTCTTTTCGTCCTTCCTGCGCGAATAGAGGCGGTATTTCCGTTATTTGAGTTTTCTGATCACTCCCCGAGCCGCTGCTTCCCCTTGAGGTTGCGCGCGGCTTGCTCGATCGCCGCTCTGTCGTTGCCCAGCCTGTCGATCAGTTCCTGCGCCTGTTCGCCCGATATGCCGGTGCGCACCGCCAGGGCCTCCACCGTCAAGACGTCGGAGCTCGCGACCTCGCGGGTTTCCGGCAGGGCATCGCCTGCCGTCAGCGGCAAGGCTGCCTCCCTGTCGATCTCGGTCTCGGCCCGGTGCCAGTGCCGCTCGGGATCGCCATGCATCCGGCCTTCACGTTCCCAGATCTGGTATGCGCGCTCACGAATCCTGTCTTCCCGGTCGTCGCCCATGTTGATTCCTCCTTTGGGTATCGGATGAACGCCGCGCCAACCCGAACGATCCAAGAAATCTGCGTGATCGGGGTCGCATAAGGCGCTATGCACTGCGACCGCCAGCCCGCCGCTCAGCCCTGCCTAGTGGCACTGCCGGCGCGGGCCGCCGGAATAGGGCTGGTAGGTGTTGTCTTCCGGCCGATAAGAGCGGTAGCGGCTGAAGCAATATTCTATGTGGTCGGGCGGAAGCCAGGCGCCGCCGGTTTCATCCGCCGGAACGTTCCCATCGATTGACCACCTCTCGGTCGCCTCGACATAGTTGGCGCTTTCGTCGGCAGGCTGTGCGACACGCTTGGCCGCGCCGGCATCGAGATAGGGCGAGATGCAGGGACGCTGCTCTCCGCTATAGGATGTGTAGTGGTCGTCGCTTGGTCTGTAGGAGCGGTAGCGGCTTGCGCACCATTCCACATGGGCGGCGGGCACCGCCTGCTGCTCGTCGGCTGCCGGCTTGATAGAGGCGGTAGCGGTGGGGTCGGGCGCAGGGGCCTGATCAACCGGGACCTGATCAACTGGGACCTCTGGGACCTCGCGGGCGGGAAGGCGCTCAAGCTTCTGCGAAGCAGGGTCCACCTTCCGCGGCTCCCTCGGCCACAGTTCGGCAACGCTGGAGGTCGGGGCGGCCTGCCGCACCGGTTCGGCGGAAAGAATCCAAACGGCGAAGGCCAATCCGCTGGCGAACACCGCCAGCGTCAGCACAAAGCCGCCAAGTACCGCCGAAAAAGCTTTCACCCTGCGCTCCTTTGCCCCGTCATCTCTAGAATGCGAGGCATTGGATCCGGTTCCAACCCAGGCGCGGCAGCAGGAGCTTGCGTGCTCAAGGAAGATCCCTCTCCGTCTCCGCTTCTCCGAGCCACCTCCCCCCTTTGCGGGGCGAGGAACCCAAGCTTTCAGAGGTCGCCGACAAGCTCCGTATAGGTCCTTAGCTCGCCATCCTGCCCGCGAATCCGCCAGGTCGCTCCGTCCTGCGCTTCGACATAGGATGGGCCGAGCGGCACTTTGCCGCCGCCGTCCGGCAGGTCCAGCACATAGACGGGGTTGCAGATGCCCGATAGGCGGGCGCGGAGCGCGCTGGCCAGCGCCTGGCCCTCGGCGATGGTGGTGCGCCGGTGCGCCATGCCGCGTGCGAGGTCGCCGTGGTGCAGGTAATAGGGCTTGACGCCGAGGCGGTACATCAGTTCCCGGCACAGTTCCTCCAGCACCTCGACCGTGTCGTTGACGCCTTTCAGCAGAACGCTCTGGTTCAGCAGCACGAAGCCGCCTTGCCGCAACGTGCGGCAGGCTTCTTCGGTGGTCGGCGTGATCTCCCGCGCGTGGTTGAAATGGGTGACGACGCTGACCATCAGCCGGCCCTGCAGGGAGCGAACCAGCCCTGACGTGACGCGCGACGGCAGAGCGACGGGCACGCGCGTGTGGATGCGCAAGAGCCGCACATGCGGAATCGCCTCGACGCGGGCGCGGATTTCTGACAGCGCCTTGTCCGGCAGCGACAGCGGATCGCCGCCGGTCAGGATCACCTCGCGGATATCGGGATGGGCCTCGATATAGGCGAAGGCCGGCTCCAGCGCCTCGCGCGAAAAACCGCGGCCGATCGAGGTCAGCGACTCCTTGCGAAAGCAGAACCGGCAATAGACCGCGCATTGATAGGTCGGGAACAACAGGACCCGGTCGGCATGGCGATGCGTCAATCGCGGCACCGGACTGAAGGCATGGTCGGCGATCGGATCATCGAGTTCGCCTTCCTGCTCTGCCAGTTCGCTAGGCGACGGGATGACCTGAAGCCGTATCGGATCGGCGGGGTCGCCCCAGTCGATCAAATCGAGGTAGGCTTTTGGGATGCGAACCTTGTGGCGCGTGGCCGCTGCTTGAGCCGCCGCGCGCTCGGCTGGCGAAAGCGGCAGGGAATCCAGATCGCGAACATGCCGCACGCCCGCGCGAACATCGTCCTGCCACGCGACGTCGTCGACGCTGGCGCGCTCGTCATCGGCCGCCATGCCGGCGTCGGGGATGTCGAGGTGTGAGGTCATCGAAGGCTCCTTGAGTTCGGAGCTGGATACAGCATTGAAGCCAGGGCTTGAACCCTTGCCGGGATGGCAGGGAGGAAAAGGCTGCGCTCAGCGGCTTCGGCGCCGCGACCCTGCTGCACCCTACCCGTCAGCGCCCGCGTGATTTCCCAGCGCGCCCATCCGGCTTCATGATGATCTCGCGGTGCGGATAGGGGATGTCTATGCCGTTTTCCCTAAAGGTGTCCCACAGCGCCAGTAGTACTCTGCCGCGCACATTGGTCAGACCTTGCTGAGGGTCGTGGATCCAGAAGCGCAGGACGAAATTGAGCGAGGACTCGCCGAAGTCCGTGAGCCAGCAGACCGGCCGCCGGTCCGCTTCGACCCGGCCGACGCTCATGGCGGCCTTAATCGCCAGTTCACTGACCTTATGCGGGTCGGCGTCGTAAGAGACTCCGAAATTCACGTCGAGCCGCACAAGGTTATCGCTGAACGACCAGTTGATGACCCTTTGGGTGATGAAGTCTTCGTTCGGGATCAGGTATTCGCGGCCGTCGCGCGTCACCACCGAGACAAACCGCGCTCGCAATTCGCGTACCCAGCCGAAGGTGCCTTCGAGCGAAATGGTGTCGCCCGGCTTGATCGACTTGTCGAGCAGGATGATCATGCCGGAGACGAAATTTGAGACGACCTTCTGCAGCCCGAAAGCCAGGCCGACGCCGACGGCGCCGGAAAATATCGTCAGAGCCGTCAGGTCGAGACCGACGGAAGACAGGGCGATGGCACCCGCCACCAGCACAAGGCCGACCTTTGCGACCTTGCCGACGAGGACGCGGATCGAAGGTGTCAGCTCTTCGGAGAGCCGGACGCGCTCATCGATATACTTGCCGACGACCACCGCAAGCCAAACCGTCGCGATCAGCAGCAGCGCCGCTTTCAGCACCATGAGCGCCGAAAGGCGAACCGCGCCCAAAGGTATTGCCAGGCTGTCCAGGAAAGCCGCGGCGTCGTCATCGAGGCCCAAGATGACGAGGGCCGCATAGATCCAGGTCAGCCAGGCGAGAGCCCGTGCGACAAAGCGGTTGCGGATGATGCGCGACAGCACCGATGCGAACAGCCAGGCGAGGGATAGCGAGAGCGCGATATAGATGAAATGGGTCCGGCTTGGCCAGGTGACGGCGCGCATGAGAATGAGCGCGGCAAGCAGGAAGACCGTGAACAGGATCCAGTCGGTGCGCCGCAACAGGGCAACGACGACCCTCAACAGTCCGGGATGCCCCTTGATCTGGCGTGCCCGGTTTTCCACGAGCGGCTCGATGCGCTGCGCCGCGAGCTTCGCGACCAGGAAGAGCGTGACGATGATTGCAGCCTGATAGAAAAACCACGGCGTGACGGCGTAGTCGAACCATCGGCTGGCCCAGGCCAGCGATTCATCGATGGCGTTGCGAAAATCCATTCCCACACGACCGTTATGGACTGGCGAACCGCACAATGTCGCCGGCCTCGTGAAGGGTCAAGCCGGCGACCAAGACGCCTTCAAGCGGGCCTCCGCTCCTGCGCCTTTTGCCGGTGCGTTCGACAGGTCAGGATAGCCGCTGTCACAGGTGCGGACGCGCCCGGCCTCAGTTCCAGCACCCAGGCTGAACGCGGCCAGGAAGCGGTCAGCCGAAACATCACTGATCAGAAACAATCTCGCACTCGCTAACGCATACATTAGCTTGCGCTTAAATTAGCTTTATCGTATCTATCTAAATGGCCGGTGATCTACCCCCAACCGGTTAGGCTCGGCGCCAGTCCCCCCCTCAGGCCAACGACGCCGGGCCGCTCGGGGTTTATTCCCTCTTTAAGTATCCCCTACTGTTCCTGTCGTGAGAAGTCGACCGATCGTCGGCCTCTTCGACATCGATCAAGGGGCCTTCACCACCGGCGGTGAACACATCGACGATGTCCGCGATCCCTCAGGTGTCGGCCTTCCCGTCGCCAGCCATGGTCGCTAATCTCGGCTCACGGAAAGGCTGGAGAAGAGGAATGGCGAACGGCTTGTCGCCAAGGCTTTTGGCGATCGTCGATGCGCTGCCTTTGCGGCAGGGAATGCGGGTGCTGGAGATCGGCTGCGGCCCGGGTGCTGCGGCGCGCGCGATCGCGCGCCGGATTGGCGACGGCCACGTGCTGGCGATCGACCGCTCGGCCAAGGCCGTCGCGCAGGCCAGGGCCGCCTCGCGCGCCGAGATTGCAGCGGGCCGGCTGAGCTTTCGTCAGGTCGCCATTGAGGATTTCCGGCTGGAGGAGGACGAGAAGCACTTCGACATTGCCGTTGCGGTGCGCGTCGGCGCGCTGGACGGGCGTCACCCCGAAGCAGGAAAAATCGCCCTGCAACGGCTCAAGGCGGCGTTGACGGCGCAAGGCCGGCTGTTCATCGACGGCGGCGATCCGCTGCGCGAAATTGCGATACACGACTGAGCAGCCGGTGCTTCCTTTCCAGAATCAAGCGTTTGGGTGACGGTAGGCGGCAGCGCCGTTCTGCGCCTCAGCTCCGCAATCCAGGCGCTTCCTGCCCGGTGCGCTCGACATACTCGGTATAGCCGCCGCCATATGTATGAACGCCCTCGGGCGTCAGCTCCAGCACGCGGTTCGACAGCGCCGCCAGAAAATGCCGGTCGTGCGAGACGAACAGCATGGTGCCTTCGTATTGCGAGAGGGCCGTGATCAGCATCTCCTTGGTGGCGATGTCGAGGTGGTTGGTCGGCTCGTCCAGCACCAGCAAATTGGGCGGGTCGAACAGCATCAGCGCCATCACCAGCCGCGCCTTCTCGCCGCCCGACAGCACCCGGCATTTCTTCTCGATCTCGTCGCCGGAAAAGCCGAAGCAGCCGGCCAGCGCCCTGAGCGGCGCCTGGCCCGCCTGTGGAAACGCGTCTTCGAGCGTCTGGAACACGGTGCGCTCGCCCTCCAGCACCTCCATGGCGTGCTGGGCGAAATAGCCCATCTTGACGCTCGGGCCGCGCGCCACCGAGCCATTGTCCGGTTCGGAGGCGCCGGCGATCAGCTTCAGCAGCGTCGACTTGCCGGCGCCGTTGATGCCCATCACGCACCAGCGCTCGCGGCGGCGCACCTGGAAATCCAGCCCTTCGTAGATCGAGCGGCTGCCATAGCCCTTGTGGACGTTCTTCAGCGTCACCACGTCCTCGCCGCAGCGCGGCGCCGGCTGGAAGTCGAACGACACTTTTTGGCGGCGCTTGGGCGGCTCGACGCGGTCGATCTTCTCCAGCTTCTTCACCCGGCTCTGCACCTGGGCGGCATGTGACGCCCGCGCCTTGAAGCGCTCGATAAAGGCGATCTCCTTGGCCAGCATCGCCTGCTGGCGCTCGAACTGCGCCTGCTGCTGCCGGTCGGCGATCGCCCGCTGCTGCTGGTAGAATTCATAGTTGCCGGAGTAAGCGGTCAGCGAGCCGCCATCGATCTCGACCACCTTGTTGACGATGCGATTCATGAACTCGCGATCGTGCGAGGTCATCAGCAGCGCGCCGTCATAGTTCTTCAGGAACTGCTCCAGCCAGATCAGGCTTTCCAGGTCGAGATGGTTGCTCGGCTCGTCGAGCAGCATGGCGTCAGGCCGCATCAGCAGGATGCGGGCCAGCGCCACGCGCATCTTCCAGCCGCCGGATAGCTTTCCGACGTCGCCGTCCATCATCTCCTGGCTGAAGCCGAGGCCGTCCAGCACCTCGCGGGCGCGGCCATCCAGCGCATAGCCGTCGAGCTCCTCGAACCGCGCCTGCAGGTCGCCATAGCGGGCAATGATGGCGTCCATCTCATCTGATCGCTCCGGGTCGCCCATGGCGGCTTCGAGCTCACGCATCTCGGCCGCCACTTCGCTCACCGGCCCGGCGCCGTCCACCACTTCGGCAACAGCGCTGCGGCCTTCCATGTCGCCGACATCCTGACTGAAATAGCCGATGGTGACGCCGCGATCGACCGAGACCTGGCCCTCGTCGGGCTGCTCCTCGCCGTTGATCATGCGAAACAGCGTCGTCTTGCCGGCGCCGTTGGGGCCGACCAGCCCGACCTTCTCGCCCTTCTGCAACGAGGCGGACGCCTCGATGAAGACGATCTGCCGGCCGTTCTGCTTGCTGATGCTTTCCAGTCGAATCATGCTTCCACGCGCGCCCAAGGGATTTTCCCCGCGCCAATACGCGATAGGCCGCGCCCGCGGAAGCCCGCAAATTAATGCGAATACGACGCCAGATTCGAAGTTCGAACTGAATTAGCGGAACCTCAGATAGGGCCGGCAGTTTAGAAAGATGACCTCGAACACCGAAAGGAGGACGATATGAAGACGCTTACTGCTATTTTGCTCGCCACCTCTATGATCGGCCTGACCGCCGGCACGGCAAGCGCCACCTGCCATGACACGACTGCATCGGTCAAAGCTCAGTCAGGCATCGCAAAAGACGGAACGCATGCACCTCTCGAAACTGATGCGAATGCCGGCAGCAAGGTCGAGGGCGGCCCGGCCAATAAGGACGCCAACACCATGCCGCTTGCCAACCAGGAAAGCGGTGGGAATAAGAACCTCGCCACTTCGCAGCAGGATGCCGAGGCGCAGCAGAAGGGCGACAAGACAGCCGCAGCCAAGGCCGACCCCGGTAGCGACCCCTGCAAGCCGGACTGACGCGGATTGAATAGTTGGCCGCAGACGCCGCACTGCATGCCGCGATCGAGCATCGGCGGCATGCAGGCCGGTCCCGCGATGCCCCCAAGCCGCGAAGATCCCTCCAAGGCAGAGGTTGTGCTCTGTTTCGAACGCGATGGCGGTGGCCACTCTGCGCAGCAATGGATGGAAATCCGACCCGTGCCGCACTACTACGATCTACATCGACGGTAAACGGGGTGGCAAATGAACGAGCAGCACACTGTATTCCTGGTCGGTGGAGGCACGGGCGGCGATGAGCAAGCGGTGTTCACCTTGCGCTCGTCCGAAACCGGCTGCCAACTCACCTGCAGCTATCGTGACAAAATGATCGAGGCCGAGGAGGAAGACTATTTCGAAGCCCTGTTCCAAATCCGCCAGCAACTCGAAGTCGAGGGCTTGCTGCCCTTTTGTTATGGAGCGAGCGGGAATGTTTATCCCGAAGGGACGGTGATCGAGATGAGCCGCGGATTGATCGCCTGCAAGGTGAAAATGGGGCAGCTCCCTCAAAAGGCTGATTTGGTCAATATCTTTGCCGACGGCCACGACGTGATGCCGGTCTTCGTCCACCTGCAGCAGGAATTTTGGGACGAATGGCTGGCCTCGCTGCCGTCATAGCGGCCAGCAACTGCCTCACCTGCCGCAACCTCATCCAATCCCACCCGTCACCGCATAGACGCCGGCGACGCGTCCGTCCTCAAGGCGCACGACGGCGCTGACGATCGAGCCGTATGAGCCGCGCCAGACGCTGTGGATTCTCTCATGCTCTTTGGCCGGTACGCCTGCATGGCCGGTGAAGTGCGCACCGGCGCGCTGCATGGCGACAGGCTCGCCGTTGACATGCGCCTTGACGCCGGCGGACTCGGCCCCGCCGTTCAGGGCTCCGTCATTCAGGTCGAGCGTGATTGTTATCTCGTCCTGATCCCCCGCATGGCACGTCTCGGCGGCAAGCGTGAGGGTGAGCGGCGGTGCCTCGCCGGGCTGGCCGGCGGCAGCCCGCGCGGGAAAGACATCGTCGGAAAGTTCCGGCGTGCGCGGCGGACGGCTCCGGCGCTGGCCAAAACGCTCGAAGTCGCCGGCCAGCCAAAGCAGCTTCGTATCCTCGTAGGCCTTGCCGGCGAAGGTAAGGCCGACCGGCATACCGATATCGGCCATCGTGCCCATCGGCACGGTGACAGTCGGAATGCCGAGATGGCGCGGCACGAGATTGCCGTTGGCGACCCAGGTGCCGTTGCGCCAGGCGAGTGCCGCGGAGGCCTCGTTGACATCCGCGTCGGCCGGCCCGACATCGGCGACGGCGGGAAACACCACCGCGTCGAGCCCTTGCGCGTCGAGCCAATCCTCGAAGTCGATGCGCCGCGTCGCCTCCAGGCCTTTCAGGCCAGCCTCCAGCTCGGGAATGGCCAGGAATGGCGTGACACCGCGCCTAGCCCGCTCAACGTATTCCGCCAGATCGAAGCTGTCCTCGTAGCGGTCCGGCAGCGTGCCCGGCGGCTGCGGAAAGATCTTCGCGCCGTCGACCGAGGCGAGATCGGGGATAGCGGGGTCGGCGTTGGCGCGCAGGAAATCGTCCCAGGCGAAGACGCACAGGTCCCAGACCTCGCGCTCGGCGAATTCTTCCGGAGCCAGCCCGCGATCGACCATGTTTTTGGTGCCCGGCCGGTCGCGCTCGTAGTTGGAGACGACGGGGAAATCGACCTCCACCACATCAGCGCCAAGCCGCCGCAGATCCGCTGCCGTCTGCTCCCACAGCTCCAGCACCGACGCGCGGGTCTGGATCGGAACGTCAGCCTCCGTGTCTCGGCCGATATACATGCGGGGCACGCCGAGCCGCATGCCTTGCAGCGCGCCCTCCAGTCTAAGGTCGGTGTAGCGTGGCGGCCGCACCGCCGAGCTCTTCGGCAGCGCCACCCAGGGCTGCGCACGCCAGAAATCGCCTCTGGTGTCGGGGTCGTCGGCGACGATCACGTCGAGCAGTTCGAGCATATCCGGCACGCTGCGCGTATGCGGCACCACCACGTCCATCGTCGGCACCAGCGGCCAGTTGCCGCGCACGGAAATGACGCCGCGCGACGGCGAGTAGGCGACCAGCGCGTTGTTCGACGCCGGTGCCCGGCCCGACGACCATGTCTCCTCGCCGAGCCCGAAGGCGGCGAAACTGGCGGCGGTCGCCGTCCCGGAACCATTCGACGAGCCCGACGCGAAGGCCGCGGTCAGGTATTCGGAATTGTAGGGGCTTTCCGCCCTTCCGTAGACGCCGCGCTGCATGCCGCCATTGGCCATCGGCGGCATGTTGGTTAGCCCGATCAGCACCGCGCCGCCGGCCCGCAGCCGCGCAATGGTGAAGGCGTCCTCGCTCGCCGTGAGATGCTCGAAGGCCGGCGAGCCGGAGGCCACCGTCAGGCCCGATACCTTGAAGCTGTCCTTGGCGGTATAGGGGATGCCGTCCAACGGGCTGAGCACGGCACCATTCCTGCGGCGCTGGTCGGACGCGGCCGCCTCCTCGAACATTTTGGGATTGAGCACGGGAACGGCGTTGAGGGTGATGCCATGGCGGTCAAATCTGGCGATCCTGCGCAGGCAGGCGCCGACCAGCTCGACGCTGGTGACGGTGCCGGCCTCCAGCGCCCGCCGCAGCTGTTCGATGGATGCCTCGACGATGTGGAGATTGGTCGTCATGTTCGGTCCCTGCATCCTACGCGACGATGGGGTCCCTGCGCCGATATTGTACAGGTCGCGTTCTTTCACACCCCCCTCTGCCCTGCCGGGCATCTCCCCCGCAAGGGGGGAGATCGGCAGCGTCCTCGACAGCGCCAACTTTTCAGCGCTGGAGATTAGCGAAAGCCGAAGTGACATCCGATCTCCCCCTTGCGGGGGAGGTGTCCGGCAGGACAGAGGGGGGTGCTCAAGCTCCGACCAGGAAATTGCTCACTCCGGCGCGCCGGCGAAGAGCACTACGCCGTCGCCGCCGCCGGCAGGCCAGTCCCGGATGGTGCGGTCGTAGCCGCCGGTCAGCACCGTGCCGTCGGCGGCGAACGCCACCGCGTAGACCGGTCCGGACCGGCTGTCGAACAGGGCGGTCTCGTTGCCGGTTTTCATGTCCCACAGCCGTGCCGTGCCGTCGAGCGATCCGGACAGCAGCCGCTTGCCGTCGGCCGACAGCGCCAGCGCATAGACCGTGCCCGAATGGCCCTCGAGGCGGCGGACTTCGCGGCCGCTGTCGAGATCCCAGAGCTTGATCGTATAGTCGCCGCTGCCGGTGATCAGATGGCGCCCGTCGGCCATGAACACGACGCCATAGGGGCCGCGCTCATGCCCGTGCCAGCTGCGCAGCTGCTTGCCGGTGCCGATGTCCCATAGTTTTAGCGTGCCCTCGATGCTGCCGCTGATCGCGCGTGTGCCGTCGGGCGAGACGGCGACCCCGCTGATCGACCAGTCGTGCCCCGGCATCACATGCAGCACCGAGCCTTTCTCGATATCCCAGACGATGACCCTGCCGGTGTCGTGCCCGCTGACGGCACGTTTGCCGTCGGGGCTGATCGCCAGCTTGTTGACGCCGCCGTTCTGGCCTGACGAGAACACATGCAACACAGCGCCGTCGGAGAGCTGGCGCAGCACGATTTCGCCATCGTCGCCGGCCGTCAGCGCCCGCGCCCCATCGGGCAGGAAAAGCGCTGTCCGCGCCATGTCCTTGTGGACGCCGAGCGTGCGGAGCAGGCGCTTGCTGTCGATATCCCAGAGTTTGATCGTGCGATCGGTGCTGGCGCTCATGATCGAGTGCCCGTCGGGCGCCAGCGCCAGCCAGACGACGGGCTCGCGATGGCCATCGGGCTGCGTTGGCTGCGGCGGCGGAGCCTGGGGCAACGGCGCGACGGTCTGCGGTGGCGGAGCCGCGGCTGGAGCAGCCTCCGGCGGTGAACCAGAGGGGGCAAGCGCGACCTCGGCTGGCGAAGCAGGAGCCGGCGGCTGTGCCGGTTCCGCGCTGGCGACGTCTTCGCCCTTCGGCGTGCTCGGCGCGGGCTGCTCGGCGGTCAGGCTTTTGCCGGCGTCCTGTGGCTGCCCCAACCAGGGACCGAGCTGGTCGATCACCAGAGCGAGCACGGCAAGAAACGGAACGACAGCGAAGAGCCGCCGCAGGCGTGGTCTTCCACCGGGTTGCGTTTCGGCGCCCCTGCCGAACAGGGGCCTCTTCGGAGCGAGCGTCGATCGGCCCGGCAACGGGCCGCCCCAGAACAACAGGGCTGCAAGGGCTGAGACGAAGCCCGCCGCCCCGAAAAAAGCCAGGCGCACGGACGCGAAAGCATCGCCGGCGCCCTCGCCGCCCAGCGCGAAATACACGCGTATAAGGCAGAGTATGCCGATCGCCAGCAGCAGCACCGCAAGCAGCCTGTCGATAAACCTGTTCATCGGGCCCCCCTTCGCGCCGCGTCGCTTGCCCGCAATGATGCCGGTCAGCGCCGGGCTTGTCGATGTCCTTCTGATAGGAGCCAATCTCCCCACAGGGAGATTGACTATCCGCCCTCACCGCAATTCCACCCACACCGGGGCGTGGTCGCTGGCGCCGGGCTCGCCGCGGACGTCGCGGTCGATGCCTGCCCCGACCAGCCGGCGCGCCAGCTTCTTCGAGAGCAGTATATGATCCAGCCGCAGGCCGGCATCGCGCGGCCAGCGGTTGCGGCGATAATCCCAGAATGTGTAAAGCGTTTCTTTCGGGTGCTTCTTGCGCAGCGCATCGGTCCAGCCCTGGTCGAGCAGTGCTGCGAAAGCGGCGCGGCTTTCCGGCTGCACCAGCGCATTGTCGTCATAAGAGCGGGTCGGATAGATGTCGCGCGGCTCGGGCACGATGTTGTAGTCGCCGACGAGTGCCACTGGCAGGCCGGTGTCGAACAATTCCGCCGCATGCGCGTTCAGGCGCTCGTGCCAGGCCAGCTTATAGGTGAATTTCGGGCCGGGCTGCGGGTTGCCGTTCGGCGCATAGAGGCAGGCGATCACGATGCCGCTGACCGCTGCCTCGATGTAGCGGGCCTGGTTGTCGCTGTCGTCGCCAGGCAGCGCTTCGCGGATCGGCACCGGTTCTGAACCCCGCGCGAGTATGGCGACGCCGTTCCAGGTCGGTTGTCCCACCCACACCGCGCCATAGCCGGCCGCGGCGAGTGCCGAGCGCGGAAACTGCGTCTGCCTCGCCTTCAGCTCCTGCAGGCAGACGATGTCGGGCCTGGCGACAGCCAGCCAGGCCAGCAGGTTTGGCAGCCGGCTGTTGATGTTGTTGATGTTGAAGGTGGCGATCTTCATCGGCCAGCTTCAGCGCACGATGCGCTCGGTCCACGCCTTCACCGCATCAGCGAGTGTCTTCAGATGATCGGCAGTGGAGAAGCCGGAGATGCTCTTGCGCGGCTTGAGGTCGTGGTCGCCATCCTCCAGCCAGAGGATCTCGATGCGGTCGGAAAGATCGTAGGTCGCGACCTCGTCCCTGGTCCCGAACTCGTCGCGTGTGCCCTGGAAGATCAATGTCGGCGTCTTTAGCGCGGCGAGATGTTTGGTGCGCAATTGGGTGGGCTTGGCCGGCGGATGGAAGGGGTAGCCCAGACAAAGCAGCCCTGAAATCTCGCCCTTCGAAAACGTCTCGTCGGCGATCATCGAGGCGACGCGTCCGCCCATCGACTTGCCGCCAATGATGAGCGGCCCCTCCACGCCCTTCGCCCGGAGGTCAGCGATCGCCTTGATGTACTCGGGATTCGCCGTCTCGGCCCGCGGCGGCGGCTTGCGGTGGCCGTAGCGGCGGGCCGCCATGTAGTGGAACTCGAAGCGCGCAACGCGAAAGCCGGCGTCAGCAAGTGCTTTTGCCGTGGCGTTCATCGAGGCCGAGTCCATCGGCGCCCCGGCGCCATGGGCGAGCAGGATGGTGGTGGGGGCGGTATCCGGGCCGTCGAAGAGGAAGGTAGTCATGGGGTGGCCCATTTAAGGAGGCCGCGTTCCGTCCCACCCCCCTCTGGCCTGCCGGCCATCTCCCCCGCAAGGGGGGAGATCGGCAGTTCTGGCGCCCCGCTCACTTTTGCAACGTTTGAGGATGACGAAAGCGGCTGAGCGCTTAATCTCCCCCCTTGCGGGGGAGATGGCCGGCAGGCCAGAGGGTGGTGTTCAAGCGCGACCAAACGAACTCACGCCGACATCCGCGCCAGCTGCAAATAGACGAACTGAATACCCTTGATCGCGATGCTCGCCCATTCGGAATTGGCGTCGAGTTCGAGGTAGCGCGACCAGCTCCGCCGTGCCTCGGC
>NZ_JAMYLP010000071.1:0-30767 GCF_040318085.1 Mesorhizobium sp. M1322 | reverse complement strand
ACAAGAAAACTGTCACCCATGCAATCGGTCCATTCTGTTACCTATCTATCCGGTTCGGACACCGGCCCCTTCTCCCCGTATAGCGACGGGGAGAAGTGCCCGGCAGGGCGATGAGGGGCGGTGCCATCGCCATGTTCCTGTTCGCCATCTTTGCCTTACGGCGCCTTGACCTCCATCATGCCGGTCGCGGTGCGGGCCGAATATTGCGGCCGGTACATGTCCTCGACCGTTGCCGCCGGGTGGGCATAGGTGCCCGGTGTCACCGCACGCACGACATAGGCGAGCGTGATGTTGCGGTCGCCGTCGCCATCGTTCGGATTGAAGGCCGCGACGAAACGGTCGTCGCGGAATTCGAGATGGGCGGCGTCGGTCTGGGCCAGCCAGGAGAAGTTCGACAACTGGGCGCTGGAAACCAGGCCCGGATTGTCGATCTCGAAGCCGGCCGGCAGCAGATCGGTGACCACCAGCCGCGACGGCCATCTGTTTTGCTCATAGATACTAAGCACGACGACATAGCGTTCGTTCTGGGTCGCCTCCGTGACATTGGCTTCGGTGCCGTCGAGCTTGTAGTAGGTGCGGCCGATGGTGAAGCCGTTGCCGCTGGCCGGCAGCGGCTGGATCGGCGAGGCCACTGTGGTGACGACCGCCTGCAGCGGGCTGCTGCCGGTGTTGGCGACGGTCAGCGGGCTGTTGGCAATGTCGCTGCCGGCGATCTGGTCCGAATAGGCGCCGGCATGCGGCGCGCCGTTGATGGTCAGCGCGATCGAATCGTTGCCGGCCTTCAGTGCGCGAGCCGCCAGCAGCATCCAGGACTCGTCCTGCGTGCTTGTCCATCTGACGGCGGCGCGTTCCTGGGTCACCCGCTTGATCAGCGCCGGCACGATAGTCGGCACCGGCTTGGATTCGGCGGCAAGCGCCAGCATCGCCGCGCCGTCGCGCAGCGGCGAGCCATAATCGGACCTGTAGTAGTCGTATGCCGAGCTCGAATTGGCCAGTTGCAGGGCGGCCTGGAAGGTGGCTTCCGAGCGCTGCGTGTCGCCATAGAGCGCCAGGCCCGCCGCCAATTGGGCGACAGCCATCGGGCTCGTAAAGGCTTCGATCTGGGTGTCGGCATAGTAGTGCAGATCGCCGATCGAGGCCTTCTTGTTGCGGGCCAGCACATAGAGCGCATAGGCGATCTCGCTACCGCGACCCTTGACGTCCTGATCGTAGCCGAGGGCGTTTTGCAGATTGCTCAGCGCCTGGTTCATTGCCAGGGCCGGCACGTCGTATTTCTGCTCGCGCGCCCGGGTCAGGAAGTCGGTGACATAGGCGTCGAGCCACAGGTCACCGGAGCCCGGACCCCACAGGCCGAAGCTGCCGGCCGACGCCTGGTAGCTCAGCACCTTGTAGATGGCGTCCTGGATGCGGCCGTGCAGGTCGGCGTCGCTGGCCATGCCGACGCCCGAGGCCATCTCGTTGACATAGAGAAGCGGCATGGCGCGGCTGGTGGTCTGCTCGGCGCAGCCATAGGGGTAGCGGTCGAGCGTCATCAGGAGCGACGGCACGTCGAAGGCCGCCGCCTGCGAAACGCCGACGCTGACCGAAGCGCCGTCGAGCAGGCTTGCCGCCAAGAGCTCCTTGTCGATGCGCAGCGACCCGCCATTGCCCTTGAGGTCGACCACCATGCGGGTGGTCACCGGCAATTGCGCCGGCCGCACCGGAACATACAGCGTCTGCTCGACAGCGGTGCCGTCGGCATGGGCGAGCTTGATGGTGATCGAGGCGTTGCCCGGCGTTTTAGCGATCAGCGGCACGGTCAGCGTCTGCCGCTTGCCCTTGGCGAGCGTCAGCTTTTCGGGCAGGGCGGCACTGCCGGTCGAAAGATTGCCGGTGGTGCTTATCGACAGTGCATAATCGCCCTCCGGACCGTCGGCGTCGGTGACATCAAGCCGCATGACGGCCGAATCGTCGGGCGCCAGGAAGCGCGGCAAGCCGGCGGTGATCACCACCGGATCGCGCACGATCACGTCGGACTGGGCATGGCCGACCCCGTCCTTGGTCCAGGCGACGGCCATGACGCGCACGGTGCCGTTGAACTGCGGGATGTCGAAGTCGATCTGTGCCTTGCCGTCGGCGTCGAGCTGGACAGGACCGGAGAAGAAGGCCACCAGCTTTTCGGTCGGCGGGCTGCCTTGCGATTGTATGTTGGCGCCGTCGCCGCCGGTGCGCAGCTTGCCTGACGTGCCCAGCGAGCCGTCGATCAGGCGGCCGTAGAGGTCGCGTACTTCAAGGCCGAGCATGCGCTGGCCGAAGAACCAGGTCTCCGGATCCGGCACCTTGTAATTGGTGAGGTTGAGGATGCCGACATCGACGGCCGCGACCATGACATAGGCGTTGGCGCCCGGCTGCACGCCGGCCGCCGAGACCGGGATCGACAGCTGCTGGCGCGGCATGGTCTTGTCCGGCGGCGTCAAGGTGACGGCGAGCTTCTTGGAGCCCGGATCGACCTTCAGCCATTTGACGCCGATGGCGCGCGCCGGCATGCGCGTTTCCTGCGCATCGCCCGGCCTGAACAGCGTTGCCGTGACATAAGCGCCGGCGCCCCAGTCGTCGTCGACCGGGATGTCGATGGTGCTGCCGCCGGCCGGCACGCTGGCGGTGACGGTTTTCAAGAGCTTGTCGGCGCCGATGGTGACGAGCAGCTCGCCGGCGAAATGCGGCGACACTTTGAGCTTGGCCACTTCGCCCGCGGCGTAGTTGTCCTTGTCGAGGGCGATCTCCAGGCCATCAGGCGTCTCTGTTGTGGTGGAGCTGACATACCAGCCGGCGTCGAATTCGTAGCTGGTCGCCGGGCCTTCCGGGTCCGATGTCTCGATCTCGAGCCGATAGCGGCCCCAGTCGACCGGCAGCGACACGGTGGCCTCGCCGTCAGCGGTCATGTCGACCTGGCCGTTGGCCACCGACTTGGTGAAGGTGACCGGCTCATAGTTCCAGGAATTGCTGGAGCGGTACCATTGGTAATTGCGTTCAACCTTGACCAGCGACCATTGCGCGCCCTGCAGCGCCTCGCGCTTGCCGTCGGGGTCGACGGCGATCAGGCTGAACTTCGCCGTGCCGCCTTGCGGCACCTCGTCGCCGTCGAAATCCGGGCGGATGCCGATCATGTGGCCCTGCGGCCGGATGCCGATGTTGAGCGAGCGCTCGACGGCGCGGCCGCCGGTCTCGCGCATCCTGACCGTAACCTTGGCATCGACCAGCTTTGTGGTCGAGGGCAACTGGTCGACGGAAACCGGGAAGGTCGCCTTGCCGTCCTCGCCGACCACCGGCAGCCCGGTGAACGGTGTGACTGACGGTTCCGCCGACTGCTCGTCGGCGAGGCCGAAGGAATAGCCCTTGAAGCGGTCCCAGTCGCGGATGGTCGACAGCGTCAGTTCGCCTTCGAGCGCCAGCCCCGCGGCCGGCGCGCCATAAAGGAAGCGGCCGTCGACGGTGACGTTGGCAGTTTCGCCCTGCGCGATCTCCTGCTTGTCTGAGGACAGGTCGAACTCGATGCGATCCGGCACGAAATCCTCGACCAGGAACATCTGGCTAGCGACCGCCGCCTGCTTGGGGTCGGTGTGGATCGCCACCGTCCAGGTGCCGCGCATGGCGTTGGGTTCGAGCGGCAGGTCGACGGCATGGCCGCCGGCCGATGCGCCGTCGCTGACGATGCGGCGGTTCTCGACGCCATCGGGGCGCGTGAAGATGAAGGTCAGCGGCAGGTTCTCGACCGCCTTGGCGGCGCCGTCGCGGGCAAGGGCCGCGACATGGACGTCCTCGCCGGCGCGGTAGATGCCGCGTTCGGTCCAGGCATAGACGTCGAGCGCGCCCGGCGCGGGACGCCCGGTGACGCCACGATCGGACAGGTCAAAGCCGGCACGGCCCATGTCAAGGAAGACGAAGTCGCTGTCACCCTGCTTGGCCGTCAGCACGGCCGGGACCATGCCGCCGTCGCCGCGCGTCAGTCCGGGGTTGAAGACCGCCCGGCCTTCGGCGTCCGTGGTTGCGGTGCCGAGGATCTCATTGTTCCTGGCGAGCAGCGTCAGTTCAGCACCTGATATCGGCTTGGCGGTTCCGAGCGAACGGGCAAAGACGTTCAGCCCATCCTGCCCGGTATAGGTCGACAGGCCGATATCGGAGACGACGAACCATTGCGTGGCGCGCGAATCATAGTCGTTGTCATTCTCGTCGACCGGTTGCGCGGTCAGCACATAGACGCCGGGCTTGCGCTGCGGCAGCGCTTCGTCGACCGGGAAGGACGTTGTGACTTCCTTGTTCAGGTCGTTGGCGATGTCGAGCTGGCCTTGCCAGACCGGCTCGCCCATCTGATCGGAAATGTTGGAGATGTCATAGCCGTCAAGCTGGCGCAGGAACTGGTAGCCGGACAGGAGCTGGGTCAGCGAGCGGTCGCCGATGCGGTAGAGCTTCATTTCGGCGACGTTCATGTTGACGGTGACGACCGGGATGCCGCGGCGCGCGCCGGCAGGCAGCACGAAGCTGTCGCCGGTGAAACGGGCGGATGGGGCGCGGTCCTGCACGTAGATCGACAGCACCACCGGGGTGGTAACCACCTCGCCGATGGCGGCCGGCAGGCCGGGGCGGAAGGTCACGTCGTAATGCTGGCCGTGCTCGAGCCCCTCGACGCAGATCTGCTTGTCCTTGGCCTCGACGCCCTTGGGGGCGGCGTTGTCGACGGTGACGAATTGCGAGTAGTCGACACCGGTCTTGACCAGATCCTCGGAAAATTGCGCGCATATGCGCGGCGCGCTGGTGTCGGCGTCGACCGTGTGATCGACGACGCGGAAGCCCTTGCGGGCCTTGAGATCCTGATAGGCGGCCGAGACCCAAGGCGAACTGACCAGCGCGAGGCTCGCTTCGTAGGCCTGCAAGGCCGGCCGAGAGAGATCGCGGCGGTCGAGCCCGTCGCCAAGCAGTGCCAGCGCTTCGGCGCGCGTTTTTGTGGTGCGCAGCAATTTGTAGGCGTTGAAGCCGGCGGAGGTGGCGTTCGCCGGCAGGGTGGACGCCTCCGCGCTGTTGGCGGTCGGCTGCACGGCAAGCGTTTCCCGCGCCAGTTCGAGCCAAAGCTGGCCATCGTCGGGCAATACCGAAATCAAAGCCTCGTATTTTTGGATGGCCAAGCGGTGGTCGCCGGTCTGCGACGCTTGTTTTGCCGCCTCCCTTAGCGCCGTCAGCCCTTCGGTGGGCTTGGTGTAGGCCGGACCCGTCAGTCTGTTGCGGTATTGCTGGGCCTGGTCGGCCATCCAGGCAGGGAAGAAGGCGAGGTCCGGTGGCGCGCCGATATCGGGGTCGCCTTCGACGTTGATGACCGTGCCGGCGACGGCGCCCTTGAACGATTTCAGCGTGTTATAGTCGGATTTGAGAAAACACCATTTGGCCTTGGGGTTATAGGTAAAGGCGCGGCAGGCGGGATCGCCGAGACATGTCGTCTTGCACTGATCGAGGCTGACATTCTGGTCGGATCTGAGATCGAAGCCGAAATAATCGGAATTATCCGATGTCGCCACCCGGCGCGCTTCGGCCGCTTGCGCGACACTGCTCCAGGCGAACAAGAGAAGGAAAAAGATCGACAGACCACGAGCCGCGCGCATTGCCATAACACCCCTCCAGACACTGCTTACGTTACGTCTACGTTACGTCCAGACATGTTCAAGCTCAGTGACGCTTGTCAACACGAGGACGCGGCAGGTTCCGCCTGCCAACGGTTTCCTTTCCGGCCGATGACCGGTAATACCTCCATAGGACAGGGATCACGCATTCTTGCGGCAACGCAGAAGGTGTGAATTCCAAGCCCTGTCCATTTCAGACAATTGGATTGTGGCTCCTTTACGAGCAATTCAGAACTTCATTCCAATTTTAGCTTTGGCGGCTAGTGTAGAGTTGTAATGTCGGCGTATGAAAGGCAGATGTCGGGAGGAACCGCGCCACGGCGTGTGCTTTCGCACGCCCTGCTTTTCGCCTTGCTGTGCTCGACTGCATTGGTTGCCGCGAGCGGAAATGCGGCCGCTTTCGAGATCTTCGGCATCAAGCTGTGGGGATCGTCGGAGGATGAAGACGCCGATATCGTCGATCCGCTGCGCTATGCGCTGACCATGGAGGCGCCCGACGCCGACGAGGACCTCGCCGAGAAGCTCGAAAACGCCTCGGCGCTGAAGGACGACGAAGAACGTCCGGTCTCCGGTTCGCTCGGCCTGCTGGCCAAGGCGCGTGGCGACCGCGATCAGCTTGTCGCCGCACTTTATGCGGACGCCCGCTACGAAGGCGTAGTCACCATCACCATCGAAGGCAAGCCGCTCGACGATTTGCCGCCCGACGCCGAATTTTCGGGTCCGCAGCCGATCCCGGTGGTGATCAACATTGCGACCGGGCCGAAATTCACGCTTGGCGACATCAGGCTGGAGGGCGATGCGGCGGGGCTGGCGGGCGCCGATTTCGGCCTGATCGCCGGCGGCGATGCCGGTTCCGGTGCCGTGCTCAAGGCCGAGGCGTCGATCGTGCGGGCGCTCAAGGAGGAAGGCAGGCCGTTGGCCAAGGTGACGAACCGCGAGATCGTCGCCGACCACGCCACCTCGACGCTCGACGTGACGCTGACCGTGGCGGCCGGGCCGGTTGCCGGCTACGGCGACACCACGGTCGAAGGCACCGAAAAGGTCGACCGCGATTTCACCGAATACATGACCGGCCTGAAGCGCGGCCGCCAATATTCGCCGGAAGAGATCGACGAGGCGCGCGACAGGCTGCTCGGGCTGGAAGTCTTCAACAGCGTGACGCTGAAGGAGGCCGACGGTCTCGACGCCGACGGCAACATCCCGATCGGCGTCGAAGTGAGCGAGCGCAAGCCGCGCTACTTTGGCCTTGGCGGCACCTTCTCCAACACCGAGGGGCTCGGCCTCGAAGGCTATTGGGGCCACCGCAACCTGTTCGGCCGTGCCGAAAAACTGCGCATCGAGGGCGAAATCAGCGGCATCGGCAGCAATGAGCTGACTGAGCTCAACTACAATGCCGGCATCATGTTCGAAAAGCCGGGCGTGGTCGGGCCGGCGTCCAAATTCTTCGCCAACGTCAACACCGTGCTGGAGCATCCCGACGCCTACGACCGTTTCTCGGTCAAGGGCAGCAGCGGCCTGTCTTATGAACTCGACAGGCAGCAGACGGTTTCCGCGGAAGTCGCGCTCGACTATTCGAAGATCACCGATTCCTTCGGCAAGCACACCTATCTGATCGCCAGCGTTCCGCTGCGATATGTCTTCGATAACCGCGACAGCCGGCTCAACCCGACGACCGGATTCAGGGCGCTGGCCTATGCCGAGCCGAGCTACGACATTTTGAACGGTGCGGCCTTCGTCAAGCTGAGGGGCGAAGGATCGGCCTATCAGTCGCTCGACGCGGCCTCGAAGTTCGTCTTGGCCGAACGTGTCGCCATCGGCTCGATCATCGGTGCCGGCCTTCAGGATGTTCCGGCCGACCGCCGCTTCTATTCCGGCGGCGGCGGCTCGGTGCGCGGTTATGCCTATCAGGGCATCGGTCCGAAGGACGCCGACGGAGAGCCGATCGGCGGGTTGTCCTTCTTCGAAACCTCGGTCGAGATGCGCATCGCCATCACCGACACGATCGGCGTCGTGCCGTTCGTCGATGCCGGCACCGTCTCGACCAATCAATTCCCGGATTTTTCCGGCATGAAGGTCGGCGCCGGCGTCGGCTTGCGCTATATTACGCCGTTCGGACCGCTGCGCATCGATGCGGCGGTGCCGCTCAACCGGGGTCCCGATGACCCGCATTTCGGCATTTATGCCGGCATCGGCCAGGCGTTCTGATGACAATGTTCAAACGCGTCCTTCGCATTGTCCTTTATACGCTGCTCATCGTGGTGGCGGCGGTGGTCGGTGCGCTCGTCGTGCTGACCAAGACCGAGCGCGGCCGCGACAATCTCGCCGGCATCATCTCGACCATGGCGTCGACCGATGACCGGAAGGTCACGGTCAGCGGCATCGACGGCATCTGGTCCGGCGCGCTGACTGTCGACCATGTCGTGCTGGAGGATCGCCAGGGCCCCTGGCTGGTGGCGCGCAAGGTGGCCGTCGACTGGTCGCCGCTGGAGCTTCTGTCGAAAAACTTTAGCGCCGGCCGCGTCGCCGCCGATCGCATCGAGCTGGCGCGGCTGCCGGCGGCCGGCACGCAGCCGAGCCAAGGTGGCGCCACCACGCTGCCGGTGTCGCTCGACATCAAGCAGATCGACCTGCCAGAAATCGCGCTCGGCCAGGCGCTGGCCGGCAGCGGTATCGCCGAACTCGCGGCCAAGGGTTCGTTCAAGGCCGACGCGGCGCCATTGGCGCTCGAAACCAGCCTCAACATCACCCGCCGCGACGGCAAGCAAGGCAAGGTCGACGCCAATATCCATTTCGCGCCCGCCGACAACAAGCTCGACCTCGATCTGAAGGCATCGGAGCCGGCCGGCGGCATTATCGCCAATCTGCTCAAATTGCCGGATGCGCCGCCGGTCAACATCGTCGTCACCGGCACGGGGCCGGTCGCCAACTGGAGCGGGATCGGTACCTTCGTCGTCGACGGCCAGATCGTCACCCAGCTCACCGGTCGCCACCAGCTCACCGACAAGGGCAACTATGTCGAGGCCAAGGGCGACGGTGACTTCCAGCGCTTCTTGCCCGACAATCTGAAGTCCTTGTTTGCCGGCAAGACCAGCTTCGACCTTGCCGGAACCGCGATCGTGACGGGCGGCGTCGAAGTCGAGCGCGCCAGCATCGACAGCGATGCCGTGCATGGCACCGCCGCGGGCATCATCGACCCCAATGGCGCCAGCGACCTTTCGGTGGAACTCGCCGCCAAGGGTCCACCGATCGTACTCAGCCTCGGCACTGCGGCGCAGCCGGTGACCGTCGCGATCATCGGCGCCACGGCCCGCGCGTTCGGCGGCGGCAAGGCGCCGATAATCGACATCGGCGCGTCCCTGGTTTCGGTGGTGGCGGGCGGTACACGGGTGGACGATCTGGCGGCTGAAATCCATTCCGACGGCTTCGACATACAGGACCGCAGCGGACCGGTCAGCATCAAGCTTACAGCTGGCGGCCTGAATACCGACGTGGCGACGCTGGCGCCGCTGGTGACTGGCAGGGTGACAGCGGAGCTCGCCGGGTCCATCAGCAAGAACGAGATTGCCGTCGATCAAGGCACGCTGCGCAGCGCCGCGCTCAACGCCTCCGTGACGGCCAAGGTGGCGCTGGCTGATCTGGCGATAACGCTCAAGATGAATGCCGATGCCGTCTCGACGGCGCTGCCGCCGCAGATCCGCTCGGTTCTCGGTGAGCGCGTGACATTCTCGGCGACCGCGACCCGCGATCCGCAAGGTTCCTTTGCTGCTAATACGCTGCAACTCACTTCGGGCTCGCTCAGCGCCAGCGGCACCGCCAGCGCGACTGGCACAGACATCCAGGCCGATATCAAGGGCACGCTCGGCGACGTTTCGGTGCTGTCGCCAATGGTTGGCGTACCGGTCGGCGGGGCCGTCGATTTCGCGCTCACGGCGAGCGGCGCGCGCACGGCGCCGGATTTCTCGGTCTCGGCCGACAGCGACAGCCTCACGGCGTCCGGTCATACGGTCAAGACGATCAAGCTGGCGGCGACGGGGAAGGCCGATATCGCCAACCCCGCCGCCGATGTCTCACTGACCGGCTCCGTCGACGACCAGCCGCTCGATCTCAGGGCATCGTTGGTCACGCGTGACGGAAAGCGTTCCATCAACGGGCTTAACCTGTCGCTGGCCGACAACAAGGTCTCGGGGGATATCGCTCTCGACGACAGCTTGCTGCCGCTCGGCACGCTGACACTCGAAGCGCCCGATATCGGACCGCTGGCTGCACTTGCTGGGCAGACGGCAGCAGGCGACGTGCAGGGCAGCATCCGCCTTTCGAATGATGGTGGCGCGCCGACGGTCGCGATCGATATGACAAGCGGGTCTATTTCGCGCGGCGATCTGGCAGCGAAGACCATCGCCGTCAACGCGCTGGTCGCCAACTATCTCAAGGCACCGGCGATCTCCGGCACCATCAAAGCCGATACGGTCACATCGGGAACCACAGTCGTCAGCAGCATCGGTGTCGATTTGAAGCGCGACGGCGACTGGACCGGGTTTTCCGGCGGCGCCACCGTAGCCGGCATTCCGGCCACGGCCGAAGGCAGGGTGAAGATCGCCGACGGCACGACAAGCGTCGAGATCGCCTCGGGCGAAGCGACCATTCGCGGCATCAAGGCAGCGATCGCGCAGCCGTCGAGCTTGAGCATCGCCGATGGCACAGCCAGCATCGAGAAGCTGATGCTCGATGTCGGCGGCGGATCGGTGACCGTGTCCGGCACCGCCGGCCAGACGCTCGACCTCGCGGCAGAGTTTTCCGCGTTGCCGGCCGCCCTTGCCAATGATTTTTCACCCGGCCTTGTCACCGCGGGTACGCTCGGTGGAACGGCGCAAGTGACGGGACCGTCGGCAGCCCCCAACATTCGTTTCAAGGCGCAGCTCAGCGGCGCCGAGACCAGCCAGACCCGCCAGGCGGGGCTCGGGCCGCTCAATGTCGATGCGGCAGGCAGCTTCTCCTCCGCCAGCGGCGTCGCCATCGACCACGCGACGCTTGCCGGCGACAAAATTTCTGGCAAGGCCGCCGGTACCATCAATCCGAACGGCGCCAGCGATTTTGCGCTCGACCTCGCCTCGACCGGCCCGAGTCTGCCGCTGGCGCTTGGCAGCACCGAGAGTCCGATCAATCTCGAGTTGCAAGCGCTGTCGGTGGAGGTCGCGGGGCAGGGCATGCAATCGACGCTGAATATCTCCGCGACACTGCCGTCGGTCGCCACCAACCTCGCCAAGGCCGAAGGCATCGCGCTTGCGCTCCATTCCGACGCCTTCGATCTGAAGGGCCGGACAGGGCCGATTTCCGGCACGGTGACGGCGGACAAGATCGGCCTGGACAATCCGACCATCGCGCCGCTGCTCGCCGGAAAGATCACTGCCAAGGTCGCCGGCGATCTCGCTACCGATACCATCGTCATCGACAGCGGCTCGGTGACGAGCGAGGTACTGGACAGCGGCTTTAATGGAAGGGTCTCCCTGGCCGATGGCGCCATCGATCTCAACCTCAGGGCGGTTGCGGCTTCCGCAGCACTGCCGGCGGCAGTGCGCGGAGTGCTCGCCGAGCGGACGCAGCTCAGCGCGGCACTGAAGCGCGACGCCAACGGCAATGTTATCGCCAACGCCATCAGGCTGGTATCAGGTGCATTCAGCGCCGACGGGCAGGCCAGCCTCGCCGACCACAAGGTCAGCGCCGACCTCAAGGGCGCGCTGGCCGACATCTCGCTTCTGTCGAAGGATGCCAAGGGCGCCATAACGTTCGCGCTGAACGCGCAGGGCGCTGGTACAGCGCCGGACCTGTCGCTGACGGTCGACAGCGACCGGCTTTCGGTGGCCGAACGCGAGATCACCGGGCTGAGGCTCACCGCGACGGGGAAGGGCGACATCGCCAGCCCGGCGGCCGATATCTCGCTCACCGGATCCGTCAATGACGAGCCACTCGATTTCAAGGCGTCGCTGGTAACGCGCCAGGGAAAACGGTCCATAAACGGACTAAGCCTGTCACTGGGCGACAACAAAGTTTCGGGCGACCTTGCTCTCGACGATAGCTTCCTGCCGCTCGGCACGGTGGCGCTGGATCTACCCGATATCAGTCCGCTCGCAGCCCTGGCGCTGGAAAAAGCAAACGGCGACGTGCGTGGCACGGTCGCCTTCTCGAAGACCGGCAATGCGCCTGATGTCGCCATCAAGGCGACCACAGATTCAATTTCGCGCGGCGATCTTTCGGCAAAGACGGTCACCATCGATGCGCTGATTGCCAACTATCTCGCCGCACCGGTGATCTCAGGAAAAATCCGTGCCGACAGCGTCACCTCCGGCGGCACCGTCATTCGCGGCATCGATGTCGATCTCAAGCGTGATGGCGACTGGACAGGCTTTTCCGGCGGCGCCACCGTCGCCGGCATTCCGGCCACGGCCGAAGGCAGGGTGAAGATCGCGGACGGCATGACAAACGTCGAAATCGCTTCGGGCGAAGCGACCATTCGCGGCATCAAGGCAGCGATTGCGCAGCCGTCGAGCTTGAGCATCGCCGATGGCACAGCCAGCATCGAGAAGCTGATGCTCGATGTCGGCGGCGGATCGGTCAACGTGTCCGGCACCGCCGGCCAGACGCTCGACCTCGCGGCAGAGTTTTCCGCATTGCCGGCCGCCCTTGCCAATGATTTTTCACCCGGCCTCGACGCCGCGGGCACGCTCGGCGGAACAGCGCAAGTGACGGGACCGTCGGCAGCCCCCAACATTCGTTTCAAGGCGCAGCTCAGCGGCGCCGAGACCAGCCAGACCCGCCAGGCGGGGCTCGGGCCGCTCAATGTCGATGCGGCAGGCAGCTTCTCCTCCGCCAGCGGCGTCGCCATCGACCACGCGACGCTTGCCGGCGACAAAATTTCTGGCAAGGCCGCCGGTACCATCAATCCGAACGGCGCCAGCGATTTTGCGCTCGACCTCGCCTCGACCGGCCCAAGCCTGCCACTGGCGCTTGGCAGCACTGAGAGCCCGATCAAGCTCGAGCTGCAGGCGCTTTCGGTAAAGGCTGCGGGGCAGGGCACGCAGCCGAAGCTCGATATCTCCGCTGTCCTGTCTTCGGTCGCGACGAATTTTACCAAGGTCGAGGGGCTCACCCTGGCATTGCATTCGGACGCCTTCGACGTGAAGGGCCGAATAGGGCCGATCTCCGGCACGGTGACGGCAAACAAGATCGGCCTGGACAATCCGACCATCGCGCCGCTGTTCGCCGGCAAGATCACCGCTAAGGTCGCCGGCAGCCTCGCCACTGACACCATCGTCATCGACAGCGGGTCGGTGACGGGCGACGCGCTGAACACCGGCTTCAACGGGAGGGTCTCGCTGTCCGACGGGGCCATCGATCTCAATCTTAAGGCGGATGCGGCTTCCGCAGCGCTGCCGGCGGCAGCGCGCGGTGTGCTCGCGGAGCGGACGGAACTCAGTGCCGCGCTGAAGCGCGACGCCAATGGCAATGTCACCGCCAACGCGATCAGGCTGGTGTCCGGCGCGCTGACTGCCGACGGGCAGGCCAGCCTTGCCGACAATAAACTCGCCGCCGACATCAAGGGCGCGCTGGCCGACATCTCGCTTCTGTCCGGGGATGCCAAGGGCGCCATTGCTTTCGCGCTGAACGCGCAAGGCGCCAGCACAGCGCCCGACCTGTCGCTGACGGTCAACAGCGACCGGCTTTCGGTGGCCGAACGCGAGATCACCGGGCTGAGGCTCACCGCCACCGGCAAAGCCGATGCGGCCAACCCGACGGCCAATGTCCAACTGGCCGGAAATGTCGCGGGCCAGCCCCTGCAAGGCAGTGCCGTGCTGGCGACATCAGACGGCAAGCGCGCCATCAACGGACTTTTGCTGTCGCTCGGCAAGAACCGGATATCAGGCGACCTGGCGCTTGATGAGGCTTTCGTGCCTGATGGCACTGTGGCGCTCGACCTGCCTGACATCGGACCGCTCGTAGCCCTTGCGCTGGAAAAGGCGGAAGGCGACGTGCGCGGCACGATCGTCTTCTCGAAGACCGGCAGTGTGCCTGAGGTCACCATCAAGGCTTCGACGGCTTCGATTTCACGCGGCGATGTCTTGGCAAAGACAATCACCATCGATGCATCGATCGCCAACTATCTCGCGGCACCGGTGATCTCCGGAAAGATCCGCGCCGACAGCGTCACCTCTGGCGGCACCGTCATTCGCGGCATCGATGTCGATCTCACCCGCGACGGCGATTGGACCGGCTTTTCCGGCGGCGCCACCGTCAAGGACATTCCGGCCAGAGCCGCCGGCCGCGTCAGGATCGCCAACGGCACGACGACGGTCGAGCTCACCTCCGGCCAGGCGACCATGCGCGGCATTAAGGCGGCGATCGCCCAGGCCTCGACCATCACCATCGCCAACGGCACCACCAGCCTGGACAGGCTCGCACTCAACCTCGGCGGCGGCACGGCGACGGTTTCGGGCAAGCTCGGGGAGGCGCTCAACCTCAACGCGACGCTGGCGCGGGTGCCGATGTCGCTCGCCGACAGTTTCTCGCCGGGCCTTGATGCCGCCGGCTCGATCTCGGGCACGGTGAAGGTGACGGGCGCGCCGGCCAATCCGGCCGTCGCCTTCAAGATCGACGCCGCAGGCGTCCAGACGTCGCAGACCCGCGGTGCCGGTTTCGGCGGCATGGGCGTTTCGTCCTCCGGCACATATTCGGGCAACAGACTGACCTTCGACGCCAGCATGAGCGATGCCGCCGGTCTCGGCCTCAAGGGCGGCGGCACGATGACGACATCAGGCACGCCCACCCTTGATCTCGACTTTTCCGGCAAGGTGCCGTTCGCCTTCCTCACCCGGACACTTGCCGCGCAAGGCCTGTCGTTGAGCGGCACGGCCGATGTCGATTTGAAGGTGCGCGGCCCGGCGACGTCGCCGGTGATCACAGGCACGGTCCGCACGTCGGGTGCCCGCCTGATCGATGCACGCTCGGGACTTGCAATCAATGATATCACCGCCGATGTGGCGATCGGCGGTGGCGTCGCCAGGATCAACCGCCTGACCGGCAATTTGTCGACGCGCGGCAGCCTGTCGGCCAGCGGCACGGTCGGCATCAATCCGGGGCAAGGTTTTCCGGCCGACCTGTCGGTCAAGCTCGTCGACGGCCGCTACACCGACGGCAGAGTGGTCACCGCCAATCTCGGCGGCGACCTGACCATCAAGGGGCCGCTCGCGTCGGCGCCGGTGATCTCGGGTACGATCAACCTGGCCAAGACCGTCATCACCGTTCCCGAAAAGCTGCCGGGCTCGCTTGCGGCGCTCAACGTCAAGCACAAGAACGCACCGGCTGCCGTGCGCGCGCAGGACAAGGCGTTGCGCCCGGCGACGGCGAGCGGCAGCAGCGGTGGCGGCGGCCTCAACCTCGATGTCACGGTCAATGCGCCGAGCCAGATCTTCATCCAGGGCAGGGGTGTCGATGCCGAGCTTGGCGGTTCGCTGCGGCTGACCGGCCCGGCATCGTCGCCGCAAGCCGTCGGCACTTTCACCTTGCAGCGCGGGCGGCTGACGATCCTCGCCAAGCGGCTGACCTTCACCGAAGGCACGGTCGGCTTTTCAGGCTCGCTGGTGCCTTATCTCAACCTCACGGCGACGTCGACGACGAGCAGCGCAACCGTCACCATCGTGGTATCGGGCGAGGCGACCAATCCGAAATTCAACTTCTCGTCGGTGCCGGCGCTGCCGGAAGACGAGGTTCTGGCGCAACTGATTTTCGGCCGTTCGATGTCGAACCTGTCGCCGCTGCAGATCGCTCAGCTTGCCGAAGCCGCCGCGCAGCTGGCCGGTGTCGGCGGCTCGACCTCGCTGCTCCAGAACCTGCGCAGCGCGATCGGCGTCGACGATCTCGACGTCATCACCGACGAGGAGGGCGGCACCGCGGTCTCGGCGGGCAAATATCTCAACGACCGCACCTATGTGAGGATCCAGAAGGGCGACAAGCCGGGTTCGGGCAAGGCGGCGATCGATCTCGACGTCGGGCGCGGCGTCAAATTGCGCGGTGAGGCTACCGATGCCGGCGAAGCCAAGGGCGGCGTTTTCTACGAGCGCGAGTACTGAAGCCGCCGACGCGAGAAGGTCTGGTAATCCGACAGTCGTCTCCGTTCTGACACCCGTCCGGGATCGGCTGGCACTCTGCAAAGCTCCGCGCATGACCCCCAAATCGGAATCGATTTTCGGTTAGGGATTATGCGCAAAATCAAAGTGCTACGGCGTCGTTTGCCCGTCCAACAGGACGTGCGGCGCTGTAGTGAATGTCTCAGTTTGATCGATGCCGGAGATTCGAACGAAATCTGCCGGGCAATAGCAATTTTGCGCCAAGACTGTCGTTATCACGCGAACTGCTTCCCTTCCAAAGTTGCACATTCCTTGACATGTTCCCAATCCGTGCCGTTTTTGACATCATGGCCCGGATGCGGAATGGTAAAAGGCAGAAAGCCAACAATGGGAGTTCGTGATGACAATCTACAAAAGTAATGGCGATCGCGTTCCGGATCACATCCATGCAATGGCCGAAGAAGCCAAGGCCGGACGTGTCGATCGCCGCGAGTTTCTGGCTCTGGCCAGCGTCTTCGGCGCGTCCACGGCGATGGCCTATGGTATGCTCGGCCTCGCCGACCCGACGCCGGCGAGAGCGCAGGACGTACAGGGCAAGAAGGGCGGCATATTGAAGGTCGCCATGTGGATCAAGGATCCGAAGGATCCGCGCAAGGCCGACTGGTCGGAAATCGCCAATGCCGAGCGCCAGGCCCTCGAGCCGTTGGTCAAGTACACAAACGAATTCACGTTCCGCCCCTACCTGCTCGAGAGTTGGGACGTCAACGACGACGCCACCGAATACACGCTGCATGTGCGCAAGGGCGTCACCTGGAACAACGGCGATCCGTTCACTGCGGATGACGTCATCTTCAACTTCAAGCGTTGGGCCGACAAGAAAGCCGAAGGTAATTCCATGCCCGGTCGTCTCGGCTCGCTGGTCAAGGACGACAAGCTGGATGAGAGCGCAGTCACCAAGGTCGACGAACACACGGTCAAGCTAAAGCTCAGCACGCCTGATATCGCGCTCATTCCCAACGTGTGCGACTATCCCGGCCTCATCGTCCACAAGACCTTCGACGAAAAGGGCAGCGATTTCAAAGCCTGCCCGATCGGCACCGGCCCGTTCGAGCTCGTCTCCTACGATGTCGGCCAGAAAGTCGTCTACAAGCGCCGCGAAGACAACAAGTGGTGGGACGGCGAGGTCTTCCTCGACGGCATCGAGTTCATCGACTACGGCACCGATCCCGCGGCTACGGTCAGCGCCTTCGAGTCGGGAGAGGTCCATACCAATTTCGAGACGTCGGCCGACTATGTGTCGATCCTCGACGGTGTCGACTTGGTCAAGTACGAGGTGGTCACCGCAGCGACCATCGTCTGCCGCACCAATGTGGCCAACAAGCCTTACGACGACCAGAAGGTCCGCAACGCGCTGCAGCTCGCAGTCGACAACGCCGTCGTGCTGCAGCTTGGCATGGCCAATGCCGGTACTGTCGCCGAAAACCACCATGTCAGCCCGATCCATCCGGAATATTACGAACTGCCGAAGATTGCCCGCGATCCGGCCAAGGCGAAGGCGCTGATGGAGGAAGCCGGTCAGGCCGATTTCGAGCACGAGCTGATCACGGTCGACGAAGACTGGCACAAGAATACCGGCGATGCGATCGCCGCGCAGATGCGCGACGCCGGCATCAAGGTGAAGCGCACGGTGCTGCCGGGTTCGACGTTCTGGAACGACTGGACGAAGTATCCGCTGTCGATGACCAACTGGAACATGCGGCCGCTCGGCGTCCAGGTTCTGGCGATCGGCTACCGCACCGGCGAAGCCTGGAACGAAACCGCCTGGTCGAATCCCGAATGGGATGCCAAGCTCAACGCCGCGCTTGCGGTCGCCGACGCCGCCAAGCGCAAGGAGATGATGAAGGACATCGAGCAGATCCTGCAGGATTCAGGCATCATCATCCAGCCCTACTGGCGCAAGCTCTACAGTCACTCGGTGGCTGCCGTTAAGAACTACGCCATGCACCCGACCTTCGAGCGCGATTACGGCAAGGTCTGGCTCGACGAGGCCTGATCGGATCGATCGTGGAAGGGGCCGTTCGCCCCTTCCACCCACGCCATGCATGATCCCGCAACCGAAAGTCGGCGCAGCAAGAAAGGCGCGGACTTTTTGGATGGGAGCGTGCAATAAGACAGGGTTGATCGCATTCTGAGGGTCCGTTTGACAGCCAGCTCTGCCGATAGCGGCTAAGCTGGCTCCAAGCCGGCCTCAACCCCAACCAGACTGGCAGGGGGACCGCCATGCTTTCTTTCATCCTTCGACGCCTCGGCACCATGGCATTGACGATGCTGTGCCTGACGATGGTTGTGTTCTTCCTGATCAATCTCGACCCCAATCTGAAAAAACTGGCGATCAGCCAGACCGAAATGCACACCTCGGCCGAGCAGCTCGAAAGCTGGCTGGTCAACCATGGCTATCGCCAGAATTTCTTCTCCCGGTATGGCCAATGGTTGGGTATCGTGCCCAAACAGCCGGTCACAGACCCGGCAACGGGCAACCCCGCGCGACGTTTTGCCTTCTGCAACGATCCTGTCGAGCCGACGTTCTCCGGCGTCCTGCAAGGTGATTTCGGCTGCTCGACCAAGTTCAAGACGACGGTAGCGTCGAAGCTTTTCCCGGCGCTCGGCGCCACCGGCATCCTGATGTTCTGGGTGCTTGTGGTGATGGTGCCGATCTCGCTTCTGATCGGCATCCTCGCCGGCATGCGCGAAGGCTCGCGAACCGATCGGACATTGTCCGTCGCCTCGATAGCCTCGACGGCGACGCCCGAATATGTGTCGGGCGTCATTTTTACCGTCATCTTTGCCTCATGGCTCGGCCTGCTAAACGGTTCGGCGGCTTCGGCCAGCCGGGGCATCACCTTCTACAACTTCACGCTGCCAGTCATGACGCTGGCGATTTACGGCATCGGCTACATCGCCCGCATGACCCGCGCCTCGATGGTCGAGGTGATGACGCAGCAATATATCCGCACCGCCCGGCTGAAGGGCCTTTCCTTCGGCAGCGTCGTGGTCAAGCACGCGCTGCGCAACGCGCTGATCGCGCCGTTCACTGTCATTATGCTGCAATTTCCCTGGCTGCTCACCGGCGTCGTCATCGTCGAGGTGATGTTCCGCTACCAGGGCTTTGGCTACACGCTGGTCGAGGCGGCCGGCAACAACGACATCGATCTTTTGCTCGGCTGCTCCCTGGTCTCGGTGTTCATCGTCCTGATCACGCAGCTCATTTCCGATGTCGGCTACGCGTTTCTCAATCCGCGTATCAGAGTTCAATAGAGGATCGGGCGGATGCAGCTTGAATATATCGGCGCCTTCAATGTGGTGCTTGGCGTGCTTGCGCGTTTCTGGCCGGTCTGGATCGCGCTCGTCCTGGTGATGGGGGCGAGCTTTGCCTACAAGAAGAGGCTTGGCCTCTACGGTCAGCTCTTCGACAGCAGCGTCGGCATCGTCGGCGTCGGCATCTGCCTGTTCTGGCTGTTCACGGCGATCTTCGCGTCGACCATCTCGCCCTTCAATCCGCTTGTCCAGATCCCGATCATGAAGGATGCACTCCCGGGCGCGGTCGAGCCGCAATCGGGACTTGTCTACCTGTTCGGCGGCGACAAGCTTGCCCGCGACGTGTTCAGCCGCATGGTCTATGGCAGCCAGATCGTGCTGATCATCGCGCCGGCGGCGACCGGTTTCGCGCTGATGGTCGGCATCACGCTTGGCCTGCCGGCCGGCTACTACGGCGGCAGGATCGATACGGTGCTGTCCTTCCTCGCCAACCTGGTGCTCGCCTTCCCGGTGATCCTCCTGTTCTACCTCTTGGTGACGCCAGGCATCATGGAGACGCCGATTCCCTATGCGATGGCCGGCCTGTTCTTCCTGTTTCCGATCATCTTCTTCAGCGTGCTGTTCTGGACGCGCTATAAGAAGCGGCCCGACCGCCTTTACATCCTACTGGGACTGACGCTGATCATTGGCGGCTGGGTCTATGCCGGGCTGGTCTTCGATGCCGACCCGTTCAGGATCATCCATATCGATCCCAACCAGCTCAACATCTTCGTGGCGGTGGTGTTCGCCTCCAGCCCTGGCGTGTTCCGCATCGTACGCGGCCTGGTCATGGACATCAAAACGCGTGACTATGTGGCGGCGGCGCAGACGCGCGGTGAATCGCCCTGGTACATCATGCTGTGGGAGATCCTTCCCAACGCACGCGGGCCGCTGATCGTCGATGCCTGCCTGCGTATCGGCTACACCACGATCCTGCTCGGTACGCTCGGCTATTTCGGCCTGGGGCTGGCGCCCGAGAGCCCGGACTGGGGCACCGCGATCAAGGACGCCAGCCGGCTGCTGCGCTCGTTCATCCATCCGGCGCTGCCGCCGACGATCGCGCTGATGTCGTTCGTGCTGGGCCTTAATCTGTTGGCCGACTCGCTGCGTGAACAATCGATGAAGGATTGATGGACGGGTCCTCGGCCCGATATGCTTGAAAGAACAAGGATTGGAGCGACCCATGAATGAGGCAGTTCGAAATCCCGCCAAGCCGACCAATGGGCCGATCATCGAGATCGAGAACCTGTCGATCTCCTTCTTCACCCGCAAGGGTGAGATACCGGCCGTTATGGACTTCTCCTGCACGGTCATGCCTGGCGAAGCGATGGGCATCGTCGGCGAATCCGGCTGCGGCAAGTCCACCGTGTCGCTCGGCATCATGCGCGACCTCTCCAACATCGGAAAGATCGTCGGCGGCCGGATAAAGTTCCAGGGCAAGGACATGGGCGAACTGTCCGACGAGGAACTGCGCGCCATCCGTGGCAACAAGATCGCGATGATCTACCAGGAGCCGATGGCCAGCCTGAACCCGGCGATGAAGGTCGGCCAGCAGCTGATGGAAGTGCCGCTGATTCACGACAAGGTGTCGAAGGAAGAGGCTTATAGGCGCGCGCTGGAAATGGTGCGCTCGGTCAGGCTGCCCGATCCCGAGCGCATGATGCGATCCTTTCCGCACCAGCTTTCCGGTGGCCAGCAACAGCGTATCGTCATCGCCATGGCGCTGCTGTCGAAGCCGGCGCTGCTCCTGCTCGACGAGCCGACGACGGCGCTGGACGTGACCGTCGAAGCCGGCATCGTCGACCTGGTCAAGGGGCTCGGCGAGAAGTTCGGCACCTCAATGATCTTCGTGTCGCACAATCTCGGCCTGATCCTGGAAACCTGCGACCGCATCACGGTGATGTATTCGGGCGAAGCGGTGGAGACCGGCAAGATCAAGGACGTCTTCGACCGGATGCGCCATCCCTACACGCAAGGCCTGTTCCGCTCGATCCCGCTGCCCGGCGCCGACAAGAATTCACGGCCTCTGATCTCAATCCCCGGGCAATTGCCGCTGCCGCACGAGCGGCCGAAGGGCTGCAACTTCGGCCCCCGCTGCCACCATTTCGTCGAGGGCGTCTGCAACGCCGCCGAAATCCCGATGATCGCGGTCGAGGGCCACGAAGGCCATTATTCGCGCTGCGTGCGCTTCAACGAGATCGACTGGGAGGCGCTGCCGCCCGGCGCCAAGAAGGTCAACGAGCGCGTCGAGCCCGGCGCGCCGGTGCTCAAGATCGAGGATCTCAAGAAGTACTACAAGGTCGGCGGCAGCGAGGTGTTCGGCTCGAGCGAAGGTCGCGTCGTCAAGGCCAACGAGACGATCTCCTTCATGGCGCGCGAATCCGAGACCGTCGCCATCGTCGGCGAGTCCGGTTGCGGAAAGTCGACGCTGGCCAAGGTGCTGCTCGGACTGGAGACGGCAAGCTCGGGCACCGTGACACTCGGCAACCAGCGGATCGAGTCGACCGGCGTCGAGAAGCGCAGCGTCGAGACGGTGTCGTCGATCCAGATGGTGTTCCAGAATCCGTTCGACACGCTCAATCCCAGCCACTCGGTTGGCTCGCAGATCATCCGCACGCTGGAAAAGTTCAACGTCGGCAATACCGTCGCCGACCGCCGCCAGCGCATGCTGGAGCTTCTCGACCTGGTGAAGCTGCCGCGGGCGTTCGAGACCCGCAAGCCGCGCCAGCTTTCCGGCGGCCAGAAGCAGCGCATCGGCGTGGCGCGGGCCTTTGCCGGCGACGCCAAGGTGGTGGTGGCCGACGAGCCGGTCTCGGCGCTCGATGTGTCGGTGCAGGCTGCGGTGACTGAGCTCCTGATGGACATCCAGCGCAAGAACAAGACAACGATGCTGTTCATCAGCCACGACCTGTCGGTGGTGCGCTACATCGCCGACCGCGTCGTCGTCATGTATCTCGGTTATATCGTCGAGCAGGGCACGACCGACCAGATCTTTTCGCCTCCCTATCACCCCTATACCGAGGCGCTGCGGCCGGCTATCCCGAACGCCGACACCAGCGTGATCAAGAAGCACATCGTGCTGGAAGGCGACATTCCGTCGGCGATGAACCCGCCGACCGGCTGTCCCTTCCAGACCCGCTGCGGCTACAAGAAGCTGGTGCCTGACAATCTTTGCGAGACGCAGGTGCCGCCGGTCAAGCATCTCGGCGACGGCCATATGAGCCTGTGCTGGCTTGCCGACGACGTGCTGGCGAAAATGGAGCCGGTGATCAAGTTCGACAAGGAGCATGCCGCCAATGAAGGCGTGCCGGAAGACGCGCCGCAGGGCGCCGGTCCGGGCTTTGCCGGCGCTCCGCCCAAGCGTCCACGCGGCAAAAGGCCGAAGCTGACGGATGGCTAGTTCCGCGGCGCCATCAACGCGCGCATTGGCGTAGCTGCGCGGCGTAGTCCCGAGCCATCTGCTCGGTGGCCCGCGCATAGCGCTGCACGCTGGCATCGCCGCGGTTCCCGCGGCCATAGGCCGTCCAGCCGAGATAATAGGACAGATAGAGGTTGTAGGTGTCGTTGCGGGCGACGCCGAGCGTGGCTGATGTCTTGGAATGATACCAGCCGACGAAATCGACGGCATCGGCAAAGCTGGTGCGGCGCGCCGCCCAGCTGCCGGTCTCGCTTTGATACTGCGCCCAGGTGCCGTCGAGTGCCTGCGAGAAGCCGGTGGCGCTGGAGGCGCGTTTCCAGGGAATGAAGCCGAGAAGCTTGGTGCGCGGCGGCCTGGCATTGCTCTTGAAGCCGGATTCCTTTCGCACCGTCGCCATCAGCACGGGAACCGGCACGCCGTGCTTCCGTTCGGCGCGTTCGGCCGCCGCCTGCCAGTTGTCGAACCAACCGTCATTCTGGTCGAAGACGGCGCAGACATCGTTGATATGGCTTGGCGGCGTCGCGCAGGCCGACAGCGCCAGCAGCACGGCAACAGCTACAATTTTACTAAAACTCGACCTACCCATCGAAAGAGGATTAGGCCGAAAACATAAAGGGAATCTTGCGGCGTTCCTTAACGGCTTATCGGCTGCTTCGGCCGGGCGGAGTAAGGAGAATATTACGACGTTTTCTGTCGCTTTTTTCGGTACGAAATTCCAAAAGTGCCGCCTTGGCTAAAATCACGCCCGCAGGTGGCGGATTTCTGACAGCCCGATCATCGTGCCGGCGCTTTGATGCGCCGCATGACCGAACCGAGACGCAAGCGCGGCGCTGAGCGAACCAGCAACAGGGGACCGGTTGCCATCCCGCAACTGCCGCTGCGGCGCGTGACAAATCCCTATACGCCAATGGCGATGCTCTCGGCCGACCAGATCGAGGCGATCCATCAGGCGTCGATGCACATTCTGGAGAATTTCGGCATCGAGGTGATGAGCTCGCGGGCGCTTTCGCTGTTCGAAAAGGCCGGGGCCAAGGTCGATCATGCGTCGATGACTGTCCGCATCGACCGCGGTATGGTCGACCAGGCACTGGGGACGACGCGGTCGAGCTACACGCTGACGCCGCGCAACCCGGCCCATACCGTCCATCTCGGCGGCAACACCATCAATTTCACGCTGGTCGCCGGACCGCCCAATGTCCACGACATGGAACGCGGCCGCCGCGCCGGAAACCTGCGCGACTATTGTGATCTCACCCGGCTGGCGCAGCATTTCAACTGCATCCACATGTTGGGCAACCAGGTCTGCGCCCCGGTGGAACTGCCGGCCAATTCCCGCCACCTCGACACCTATTTCGCCAATCTGACGCTGACCGACAAAAGTTTTCACGTCTCGGCCATCGGCCGCGGCAGGGCGCTCGACGGCATCGAAATGATGGCGATTTCGCGAGGGCTGACGCTTGATGAGATGCGCCACGATCCCGGCGTCACAACCATCATTTCGGTCAACTCGCCGCGCCGCTTCGACGAGATGATGGCCGAAGGGCTGATGACCATGGCCGAGTTCGGCCAATCGGTCGCGGTGACGCCGTTCACGCTGATGGGGGCGATGAGCCCGGTGACGCTTGCCGGCGCGCTGGCGCAACAGAATGCCGAGGCACTGTTCGGCGTGGTCTTGACGCAGCTTGTCCGCCCTGGTGCCCCGGTCATGTATGGCGCCTTCACCTCCAATGTCGACATGAAGTCCGGCGCGCCGGCCTTCGGCACGCCGGAGAACACCAAGGCAAACATCGCGTCCGGGCAGCTGGCGCGGCGCTATGGACTGCCCTACCGGACGACGCCGGGCTCGGCCTCGAATGCCGCCGACGCGCAAGGCGCCTACGAGACGCTGATGGCGCTGTGGGGCGCGGTGCTCGGTCACGGCAATCTCGTCTACCACGCTGCCGGCTGGCAGGAGGGCGGGCTGACCGCGTCGTTCGAGAAGTTCATCATCGACGTCGAGATGATCCAGCACATGATGGAGTTTTTGCGCCCGATTGAAGTCAACGAGGCGGAACTCGCCGTCGAGGCATTGGGGGCGGTGCCGACCGGCGGCCATTTCTTCGGCGAGCCGCACACGCTGGAGCGCTACGCCACCGCCTTCTACCAACCGATGCTCTCCAACTGGCAGAACTACGAGGCCTGGCAGGAGGCCGGCGGGCTCGACGCCACGGCGCGGGCGACGCGGCTGTGGAAGAAAGCGCTGGAAGACCATGTCGAACCGACGATGGATATTTCTGTGCGCGAGGCGCTGGAGGCTTATGTGGCAAAGCGCAAGGAAGCGATCGGACAGGACGAACCGTGATGTCTTTGGTGTCGGTCCGCTCAACTCCTGTCATCCCGATTCACTTCACCCCTCCAACTCCCTGAAATAACGAGAAAACCCATGAAATCGCATGCAAAGGTCGTGGTCATTGGCGGGGGCGTCGTCGGCTGTTCGGTGCTGTTCCATCTCGCCCGTCACGGCTGGACCGACATCGTGCTTCTGGAGCGCGACGAGCTGACCTCCGGTTCGACCTGGCACGCGGCCGGCGGTATGCACACGATCAACGGCGACCCCAACGTCGCCAAGCTGCAGAAATACACGATCTCGCTCTACAAGGAGATCGAGGAGCTGTCCGGCCAGGCGACCGGCGTCCATCTGACCGGCGGCGTGCTTTTGGCGGCGACCGAGGCGCGGCTCGACTGGCTGCGCGGTGTCGTCGCCAAGGGCCGCTATCTCGGCATCGACCTCGAGGAGATTTCGCCTGATGAAGCGGCCGAACTGATGCCGCTGCTCGACCCCAAGCAGTTCGTCGGCGCGGTGCGCAACAAGGAGGACGGTCATCTCGACCCATCTGGCGTCACCCACGCCTATGCCAAGGCGGCCAGAAAACTTGGCGCCGAGGTCGAGCGCTTCACCAAGGTCGAGGACATCGTGCGCCGCTCCGACGGGCTGTGGCGCGTCATCACCAACAAGGGCGAGGTGGTGGCCGAGCATGTCGTCAATGCCGGCGGCCTGTGGGCGCGCGAGGTCGGCCGCATGGTCGGGTTGGAACTGCCGGTGCTGGCCATGGAGCACATGTACCTGATCACCGAGGACATGCCGGAAGTCGCCGCCTGGAACCAGAAGACCGGCACGGAGATCATCCACGCGGTCGATTTCGACGGCGAGCTGTATCTACGCCAGGAGCGCGGCGGCATGCTGATGGGCACCTATGAGAAGGCCAATAAGCCATGGTCCGAATTTTCCACGCCGTGGAATTTCGGCCACGAACTGCTGGAGCCCGACATCGACCGCATCGCGCCGTCACTGGAAGTCGGCTTCCGGCATTTCCCTGCGTTCCAGAACACCGGCATCAAGCAGATCATCAACGGTCCCTTCACCTTCGCGCCGGACGGCAACCCGCTGGTCGGGCCGGTGCGCGGCCTGCCGGGTTTCTGGGTCGCCTGCGGCGTCATGGCCGGCTTCTCGCAGGGCGGCGGCGTTGGCCTGGCACTGTCGAACTGGATGATCGAGGGCGACCCCGGCGCCGACATCTGGGCGATGGATGTCTCGCGCTACGGCGACTGGGCAACGATGGCCTACACCAACGCCAAGGTGCGCGAGAATTATTCGCGACGTTTTTCCATTCGCTTCCCCAACGAGGAACTGCCTGCCGGGCGGCCGCTCAAGACCACGCCGGTCTACGACCTTCTGTCAGCCATGGGCGCGCAATGGGGCGTGGCCTACGGGCTGGAAGTGCCGCTGTGGTATGCGCCCGAGGGCATCAGGGACGAGTTCTCGTGGCGGCGCTCGAACGATTTCCAGCATGTCGCAAAAGAGGTGAAAACAGTGCGGACAAGTGTCGGCCTGTCGGAAATCTCGTCCTTCGCCAAATACAAAGTGACGGGCGAGGGTGTGGCAGCCTGGCTCGACCGCCTGCTTGCCTGCAAGCTGCCAAAAGCCGGCCGCATGGCGCTGGCGCCGATGCTGAAGGAAGACGGCAGGCTGATCGGCGATTTCTCGCTGGCCAATCTCGGCAGCCCCAATTCCAACGGGGAGGACTGGTTCCTCGCCGGCTCCGGCATTGCCGAGCAGTATCACATGCGCTGGTTCGAGGCGCATCTGCCGCAAGACGGCTCGGTCCATATCGAGGCGCTGGGGGCGAGACTGACTGGCCTGTCGATCGCCGGACCGAATGCCCGGGACGTGCTGGCAAAAGTCACGCGGGCGGATGTGTCGAATGCGGCGTTTCCGTTCATGGCCATCCGCAAGATGGATATCGGCATGGCGGCGTGCCTGGTCGGCCGCGTCAGCTACACCGGCGATCTCGGCTACGAGATCTGGGTGGCGCCGGAATATCAGCGTGCCGCGTACCAGACCCTGATGGCGGCTGGCGAAGAATTCGGCATCGGCCTGTTCGGCTCGCGCGCGCTCAATGCGCTGCGGCTGGAGAAGAACTACGGCTCGTGGGCGCGCGAATACCGGCCGATCTATGGTCCGCTGGAGGCCGGGCTCGATCGCTTCGTCGCCTACGGGAAAGAAACCGATTTCATCGGCAAGCAGGCTGCACTGGCTGAGCGCAAGCAAGGCGGTAAGCTGCGGCTGCGCGCCTTTGTCGTCGATACAGCAGACGCCGACGTCATCGGTGACGAGCCGATCTGGTTCGACGGCGCCGTGCGCGGCTGGGTCACGTCAGGCGGCTACGCGCATCATTCGAAGACGTCCGTGGCTATGGGCTACGTGCCGAAGGAAATCGCCGATGAGGCCGACGGTTTCGAGATCGAGCTCTTGGGGAAGCGCTATCCCGCGCGCGTGCAGCCGACGCCGCTGTTCGACGCGAATCTCGAACGGATGCGGGGATGAAGGCGCCGTTTGTGGCGGCTCAAGCGCTGCGGCGGTTGTCCAGCGCCGTGCTCGATGAACTGCAACGCGGTCATGATGCGCAGAATGCTCAGCGCCTGCGGTTGGCCTGCCATCAACAACCGGTGACTGGAATGTTCCTCGTCCCCTTTATTTCTCTCCAGGGTTGCATAAAAATCGCTATAGTTGTATTGATGGCCAGACACTCCAAACCATGTGGGTTCCGTTTGCCATGGGAAAAGTCCTCGTCAGCCTACTCGCCATCCTTGCAGGCACCAGCGTCGCCATGGCCGACGACGCCGGCTGTGCTGCTTTCAAATGGCCGGTGACGCGCGAGGAGGCCCTGTTTGCGGCGGCGCCCGCCGCGCAGTCCGGGGCTGACCTTTCGGTCGGCGAGGCTGCAGATGTGGCGTTGGCGCCGGTCGACACAATCAGCTTCACCGTTCCGCCGGAACGCGCACCGGCAGCCGGTACATTCGGCGCGACGGCAAGCGTGGCCGTGCCCCCTGAGGGAGAGCTCCAGATCAGCCTGTCTGATGAGGCCTGGATCGATGTCGTCCAGGACGGCAAAACCGTGAAGTTGGCGGCTTTCAGTGGTATGAGAACCTGTCCGGCGATCCGCAAGAGCGTGCGCTTCAAGCTGGCCGCCGGCCCGGCGACCGTCCAGCTCAGCGGAGCCAGGAAAGAGACCCTTAAGATTGCGGTGCTGGCGCCGGAATGACTTTGCGCCCTGAGGCAATTCATTTGCTCGCATCGTACCAACGGTGCGGTGCGGCTGTTCAATTTTGATAGGTATCGGGCGTCCCGGCGCGATCAGCGCGAACTACGGGCGAGCCTCCGCCATGGGCACGATAGATTTCACCTAAGAACGTCGCCCGGATCGAATGGTATTCCGGCTCCCCGAAGCTCTTTCGCTAACTCGCGCTCCCAATTCTTGCCGTCGCCGAACGACACATCGCCGTCCAACTCAGCGGCACCAAAAAGTTGCGGTGCTGACGCTGGAATGATCCAGCGGCAGCACTCGGTTGGTCAGGGCGCCTACCGCACCGGTCCCATCAGCGCGAAATGGGCGCCTTGCGGATCCCTGCACTGCACGATCCAGCTGCCACCGGGAACCTCCATCGGGCCCATCAGGATCTTGCCGCCATTGTCGGTCACGCGCTTGGCTGCCGCGTCGATGGCTGGAACATTGAATAGAACTGCCAGACCGGCACTGGGATCTGCTCGGGCTTGTTCATCATGCCGCCGATAGGTTCGCCGTCGAAGGCAAAGAGCTGGTATGTGCCCATCGGCCCCATGTCCATGGCGTCGGGCCGGAGTAGAAATCGAACGCAGCCCGCCAGTCGGTCGTATAGAGCTCATGCCAGCCGACATGGCCGGGAGTGGTGGCCGGCACCGGCGGCTGGTCGGGGCCATCCGGCTGCAGGAAGTTGAAGGCCGCGCCTTGCGGATCGGCGACGACGGCAAAGCGGCCGACGCCCGGAATGTCATCGGGTTCGCGATGAACCGTACCGCCGGCCTCCTTCAACGATCTTGTGGAGGCATCGACATCCCTGGTGTGGATATAGCCGGCCCAGGCCGGCGGCATGCCCATCTTGCGCACTTCGTCCGGCTGCGCCATCAGCCCGGCGACGCCGCGCTCGCCGAGATTCATGACGACATAACGCGGCATGCCCGGCGAGCCGTCGAAGGGCTGCGCCTTCCAGCCGACCACGGCGGTGTAGAACGCTTCGGCGGCATCGAGGTCGGTGGTCATCAGTTCGTACCAGAAGAAGGGCATGGGGGACTCCGGCATTGTCGTGCTCCTTATGTTTCCAGTCGTGGGCGGTTTCCAGTTGTGGGCGGTTTCCAGTCGTGGATTGCGGTTCGATCCTAGGACGATCCTGGCGGCGGAAATCCGACATCTGGGCCAGAAATCGATGGCGGCAAGATGCCCTTCATTCGCCGATCTTGCGCACCTTGCGATTTTCGACTTTGTTTACCTCAACGGGGTCATCCCATGCGCCTGATGTCGCTCACGCCGGAACTTGTCGCACTGTGCCATCGCGAGGAGGCCGATCCCGGTCCTGATGGAAGCTGGACGCAACTGAATGATGAGGATTTCCAAACCCTCGCGGCGCGGCTATCGGATGAAGCAGACGCCGGCCCCTTGTGGGTGTTCGCCTATGGCTCGCTGATCTGGAAGCCGGCTTTCGAGTCCGTCGAACGACAGCGCGCCACCGCTTTCGGCTGGCATCGGTCCTTCTGCCTCGACATCGCTCGCTGGCGCGGCAGCGCTGCGCAGCCGGGCTTGATGATGGCGCTCGAACGAGGTGGGCGATGCGATGGTGTGATCTACCGCTTGCCGGAAGGCGAAAAGCCGCTGCAGATCGAAAGACTGTTGCGGCGCGAGATCGACGATCACGAGAGCGTCGGCTCGGTCAGATGGCTTCCAGTGCGTACGGCTCAAGGTTCACTGCGGGCGCTGGGCTTCTGGGTCGGTATGACCGGCAGGGGGACGTCGCTCAACCAGCCGCTGGAGAGGGTAGCGCAAGTGCTGGCGCGGGCGTGCGGGCATGTCGGGTCGGGCGCCGAATATCTCTACAACACCGTCCATCATCTGGAAGAATTCGGCATTCGCGACCGCAATCTGTGGCGGCTGCAGGAACTGGTCGCGAACGAGATCAGGTCGATCCATGTCCATGCCCTTGATGTCGGCCTCCTATCTGGGCCCTGAGCCACGCATTCACGTCGGGAACAGATCCTACGTGACAGATCGGGCCTGTTACCGGCCCGCTGCCATCTTGGTGGTGTGACTATGTTATCAATCGAAGGCGTGGTCCCGAGTGTTTCTGCCACCATCGGTCCTGGCGTCATAATCGTCATTCACCTTCTGCATCCGATCAAAGCCTTCATTGTCGACAGTCCTTGCATCATGCCGGATGCTGCGACACGAGCTCGAGAAGGATTCGAGCCTCTTGTCGAGATCGGCTGCAGCTGATTTGTATAATCTCACGTGCTCATTTTCGTGTGTTATGAGGTTGGCAATAAAACGATCCCATTGCTTCTGAACGCTGGGACTAAGCTTATTTCCGGTCTTGATCCTCGGAAGGAGCACATCCAAGCGTAGATTGACTATGACGTGAGTCAGACTACATGTTTTTCCCGTCACCTTCCAAGTGTAATTAGTTTTTGCATGCCAATTTGTTCGAGCGTCAATGTCTCTGTGTGCACGCCGAAGGCTATTCCGCAACTCCGCGGCAGTGGCGCCCGAAACATTGAAATACTTCGTTGTCTTAGTGTCTGAATCAAAACGACTGGTGCAATTTCAAGGTCTTGCGAGGCGACGCGTGAGCAGGCGGATGTGGGCGATGAAGACCCAGGCTTCG
>NZ_JAMYLP010000070.1:0-31322 GCF_040318085.1 Mesorhizobium sp. M1322 | reverse complement strand
TATCAACCGATCCATTACACCCAAGGCTGCCTCCAAAAGCAGTCTTGAATCATGCTACGGTCAAAAAGGGAATCCTAAGAGTCCACACCACCTAGTCCTGATCATCTCGACCAGGCTCGCCTGGTCGGCATCGCCATAGCCCGATGCGACGGCTTTTTTTAAGAGCTCGAACATCGGCGCGATCAGTTCGGAGCTGACACCCTGGCCCTCGCTGGCCGCGATAAAGTTGTCGAAGGCCGCCGCCTGCATTTCGAGGTTCGAGACGACATCGCTGCGGTAGTCGCCGCTGTCGATGCGCCGTGCCATGTCAGGCAGCCATGTCATGACCGCCCCGAGCCAGTTGCTCAGCATCGGCAGGAATTTTTCCGCCGGCACCTTTTCCGATCCGGTCAGCGCGAAGGCATGCGTTACGCCCGAGAACAGGCCGTACATGGCGGTGAGCAGGGCAATGTCGTGCAACGGTGCCAGCCCGGCGTCGTCGCCGAGATATCTGGCTGCGCCCAGCGCGCCGAGCGGTTTCCCGTGCGCCTCGAACGCCGTGTGCGCACCGCTGTAGAGGATCAGCGCCTCGGCTTGGCCGATCATCGGCGGAACCGCCATGATGCCGCCGTCGAGGTAGTCGGCGCCCCGGGTGGCTGCCCATTGTGCCATCTCGCGCGCCTGCGCCGGCGTGCCGTTGGTGAGGTTGACCAGCGTGCGGCCGGCAAGCGCATCCTTTGCCGGCTCGAACGCCTCATACACGGTATCGTAGACCAGCAGGCAGGCGACCACCAGTTTGCTCGCCTCGACGGCATCCTTGACGCTCTCGGCGGCGACAGCGCCTTTGGCCACGAGCGCCTCAGCCTTGGCCGGCGAACGGTTCCACAGGGTGACGCTGAGGCCGCTTTTCAGGAGCGCCGCGGCCAGGGCCGAGCCCATGGCACCAAGGCCGATGACGGATACGTCGGACATTTGTTTCCTTTCTTTTCGGTTCGATCGTGAAGTTACGCGGCGAGCTATGCGCGCGGCGTTCCTATTCACCCCATGGCCGGCGACAGGTCCTGGCCGAGGCCGCCGTCGACCTTGATCCGCTCGCCGGTGGTGAAGGTGGCGTCGAAGGCGAGGAATAAAACGGCGCGCGCCACCTCCTCCGGCGTGCCGTGGCGCTTCATCGGCGTCACCTCGTCGCCGACCTTCATGAAGGCGGCGCGCTCTTCCGCCGAGGCGCCCGCAACGCCCATGGTCGGCGTGTCGATGAAGCCGGGGCTCACGACGTTGACGCGGATTTTTCGCGGCAGGAGTTCCGATGCCAGCACCTTGCCGAAGGCGCGCAGCGCCGCCTTGCTAGCGGAATACACCGCCATGCCGGCGGTGCCGGAATCCTCGGCGATCGACGAGGTGAAGACGATCGCACCGCCGTCCTTGATCAGCGGTATGAGGCGCTGGGTGACGAAAAAGGCGCCCCTGGCGTTGAGGTTGAACTGGCGATCGTAGGACGCTTCGGTGACCTGGTCGAACGGTTCCAGCTCCGACACGCCGGCGTTCACGTGCAGGAAATCGATCTTGCCGAGTTTCTGCCCCACCTCCGCGCTGAGCAGGGCGATGTCGTCCATGCTGGCGATATCGAACCGGACCGCATGGACGCTGCCGCCAAGCGCCTGACGGGCGTCCGCGAGGTTCTTTTCGTTGCGCCCCGTGATCAGGACGTCGGCGTCGCCGTCGATCAACGCCTGCGCCACCGCCAATCCCATTCCATGTGTGCCGCCGATGACAACGGCCTTCTTGCCCTGAAATCTGCTCATGATTCTTCCTTATCCCGGCGCGAAGGGCGCCGCGGTGTGTCGGTTTGAAACTGTCGGGAGCGGCCGCTTTTTTGCGAGCGAAAACTGTCCCAGTGGAAGCCTTGCCGCTGGCCTTCTGCCTGCATGCTTCGGCGTCCTTGCCCGAAGCTAGGCAGGTACTTTCGATTGCGCAAGTACAGACAAAAAAGTAAGGTACCTACCAAAGCCTCAGAATTGGAGAGTTCCTTGGAAAAAAAACAAAGAAAACTGCCGGACAGTTGCGGATTGGGCCCCGCGCTTGCGGTGATCGGCGGTAAGTGGAAGGCACTTTTGCTCTGGCAGATCCACCAGGCGCAGCCCTGCCGCTTCGGCGAACTGAAGAGGCTGCAGCCGGAGATCAGCGAGAAGATGCTGATCCAGCACCTGCGCGAGATGGAAGCGGACGGCATCATCCACCGCGAGGTGTTTCACCAAGTGCCGCCGCGCGTCGAATATTCGGTCACGCCGGAAGGCGCCGAGCTCGACCTGGCGCTCGCCCCGCTGGCGGAATGGGGCAAAAAGCACCAGGAGCGGACAGAAAAGGCGAAAGCCGGAGCGGCGCGGGCTGCCCGAACCGCGGCGAAAGGAGCCGCGCTAGGGTAGCGCCGGATGTGGATAAATTTCCGCTCCGCGGCGACGGACGGCTCCGGACGAAGCAGATGATGGCTGACGAAGGCCAGGACGGTATAGGCCACAATCATCACGCATTTATGAGCTGTGTTGATAAGCCTATCCGGGATTATGGGTCTAGTCTTGGGCCGTGCGTCGCCTTAAGTGTCAATAGTAATAGTCCGTGCATGGACCGCCGCCCAGGAATAATGCTGATGGAACGCAAGCTCGCGGCAATCATGGCCGCCGATATCGTCGGCTACAGCCTGCTGATGGCTGAAAACGAGGCTTCCACCTACGCGAAGCTGCGCGCTGTTTTTGATGAGCTCATTGACCCGACCATTGCCAGCCATGGCGGGCGCATCGTCAAGACGACGGGAGACGGCTTTCTCGCCATGTTTCCAAGCGTCAACGAAGCGGTTGATGCGGCGCTGGCCATACAGGAAGGCTTCGACAAGGGCCCGTTCGAGCTGCGCATCGGCATCAATCTTGGCGATGTCATCGAAGATGACGGCGACGTATACGGCGACGGCGTCAATGTGGCCGCCCGTCTTGAGACCATGTGCGATCCGGGGCAGATATTCGTCAGCGGCGCCGTTGTGATGGCGGCCGACCGCAACAGCGCGGACAGGTTCGTCCGCATCGGCCGCAGGCGGGCCAAGAACATTCCCGAGCTTCTCAACGTCTACCGCGTAAGGCGCGCCGGCTCTCCGTGGTTGCCATGGCGGCAGGTGCCGCAGGTGCTGCGCGGCACCGCCGCCCGCTGGTCTTATGGCGCGGCCGCCATAGGCCTCATCCTCATCGGCACCCAAATTCAGCCGCTCTCCCTGGCAGCCATGGTCAGCCGCATCCCGGGGGTCTTGTCGATGGACCAGAGCCGCGCCGACCCCCGGCCGTCAGTGGCGGTCGTGCCTTTTGCCGCCATGAGCGGCAGCGGCGAGCAATCGTATTTCGCGGACGGACTGACCGAGGATGTGACGACAGCCCTTGCCCGCAATTCAGAGCTGCAGGTAATCGCGCGCGATTCCACCTACGCCGTGCACGGGCAGGATACGGACGTGCGCAAGCTCGGGGCGAAGCTCGGCGTTGATTATGTGGTTGAAGGCAGCGCCCGCCGTGAAGGCGACCAGCTTCGGGTATCGGCGCAGCTGATCGATGTAAAGACAGGCGCGCATCTGTGGTCGCGCAGTTTTGACCGGCAGGTCGCCGACGTGTTCACCGTCCAGAGCGAGCTGACCACTGAAATCGTCGCGCAGATCGCGCCCTATATCGGCAGGAGCGAGGCGCAGGCGGCAGCGGAGCGCCCGACCGACAATCTGCAGGCCTATGACTTCGTGCTGCAGGCCCGTAACCGCTATCGGCACGGCGCCAATGACCCGCAGGACATTCTGGAAGCGCGGGGCCTCTACCAGCGCGCGCTTGAAATGGACCCGTCCTATGCGGCCGCCCGCGCAGGCCTCGCGCTGACCTATATCGCCGCCGTGGCGCAGAGCGGTGACGGCCGGGCAAACGCGCCGGAGCTCCATCTTGGGCTTAGCGAAGCCCGGCAGGCGGTCCGTCTCGATCCCAATCTTGGCCTTGGCTATCAGGTCATTAGCTTCGGGCTTGCCGTGCAGGGCGACTATTCAGGCGGCTTGCAGGCCGCACGGCGCGCTGTGGAGCTCAACCCTAACGATCCCGACAGCATGATGGCGCTTGCAAAGGCGCAGGTTCGCTTCGGGGAATATGATGATGCCGTCGCCAACGCAGAGCGGGCCCGCCGCCTTCATCCTATGGCGCCCGAGTACTATGCCTATGTGCACGGGCAGGCGCTCTACGCGGCTGACCGCCGCGATGAGGCTTCCGCCGTCATAGAGGAATGCCTGATCCGGGCGCCGCGCGATGCAAACTGCCTTCTGATTCAGGCCGCTTTGCAGGCCGGGGGCGGAGAGGTCGAGGCAGCCCAGCAGACGATGGCAAAGCTGGTCGAGGCGCATCCGGCATTCTCGCTTGAAGCAGAGCGCGCCTACCGCCGGTTCGGTGACAGGCCGCTGATGGAAGAGTTCCTGCAGGACCTCGCACGGGCCAAGGCTCCTGAAAGCGCCTGAAAGTTTTTACAGAGCGACTTCAATCACATAGCGGTGCCCCGGTTTCATCTCGTCCGGCGGGCCAATTTTGCCATCTCCACGACGCCAACACCGAAAGTTGCCGCCCATTGCCGCTAGAACTACGTCCGCGCGAGGAGCGCGAAATAGCCAAGAGGCGAGAAAGTGTAGTAACGGCGGTGATCGGTGGTGAAAAAGTTCGAATCGTTTGCGGCCGAATGACATATTTTGGCACAAGGCAAGCTCGCATATTGATCGTTGGACGGACATCGCGAGCCCGTGCTGGGGCGCGCCGCGCTGCCGTTTCCGTCGTCGGGGTACAAATCGCCAATACAGAAACTGCAGGGCGAGCGATCAGCGCTTGTCCGTCGGATGACTGCTCGTCGTCGAAGGGATGCGGGCGATGACCTTGATCTCGAAATCGAAGCCCGCAAGCCAATTGACGCCCACTGCGGTCCAGTTCGGGTAGGGAGGTGCACCGATCTCTTCTGCTCGGACGGCCAGAACTGTCTCGATCTGTTCGTCCGGGTTGGTGTGGAACGTTGTGACGTCGACGACGTCGTCGAAGCTGCACCCGGCGGCCGCCAAGACCGCGCGCAGGTTGGAGAAGGCCCGTCGAACCTGATCCTCGAATACGGGCTCGGGCGAGCCGTCCTCACGGCTCCCGACCTGACCCGACACGAAGAGAAGATCGCCGGACCGAATGGCTGCGGAATAGCGGTGTATATCGTATAAAGCGTGCCGGTTGGCCGGGTAGACGGCGTCGCGTGCAGGCATTTCGTGTTCCTTTCTGTCTTGATAACGGGAGCGGTCCGGCAGCGGGCCGGAGCCGGGGTATCTCCGAGTTGATGCAGGCAGGAGATAGAGCAATCGCATTGCGCGCATTAGCCGTTGAAATCGGCATGAGATGATGCAAAATCCCCATCAATGCCCCGCCCGTCGCTCAACGATCTCACCGCCTTCGTGGCCGTTGCCACACACCGCAGCTTCCGCCGCGCAGCAGACGAGATCGGCACGGCACCTTCCACATTGAGCCATGCGATGCGGGCGCTCGAGGAACGCATGGGCGTGCGCCTCCTGAACCGCACCACACGCAGCGTCTCGCCGACAGAAGCCGGGTTCCGGTTGCTCGATCGCCTTCAGCCGGCGCTCGTCTCGCTGGACGAGGCGCTCGACAGCGTCGCGGGATTCCGTGGCAATGTCGCGGGCATGGTCCGCATCAACGCACCGCGATTGGTGGCCGGGCTTCTCGTTCGCTGGGTTCTTCCGCAGATGGCGGAGCGCCATCCGGACGTGACCGTGGACATCGTCGCCGAGGGGCGGCTCATTGATATCGTGTCCAGCGGGTTCGATGCCGGCGTGCGCCTCCTCGGATCGGTCCCGAAGGACATGATCGCCGTGCCGTTTGCGCGCCCGTTGACGTTCATCTGTGTCGCCTCGCCGGCCTATCTCGATCGCTTCGGCGACCCGGGAACGCCCGAGGAATTGCAACGCCACCATTGCATCGGCCATCGTATGCCCAGCGGCAAATTCTATCGATGGGAATTCGAACGCGTCGGCCAGGAACTCGTGATCGACGCAAACGGCTCCATCGTCCTCGATGACGAGGAACTGATGGTCGAAGCCGCAATAGAGGGTCTGGGCATCGCCTATGTGGCGGATTGGGCCGCCGAAGCGGCCATATCCGATGGCCGGCTGCGCAAGGTCCTGACCGCATGGATGCCCGCTCCGGAAGGGGTGGCGGTCTACTATCCCGGACATCGAGCAGTGCCGCCGGCACTGCGGGGTTTTCTCGATGTCGTGAAGGACATGCGAAAGAAAGCACCTTGACTGGATCAAAAAGCAGGGAGGTCCGGCATGATTTCTCGTTTCTGTCGATCGGCCATCAGTCCGATCCAGCTTACAACCGATTGCACAGCGCAATCAGAGCCGTGCGGATGTGCCGCGTAAGGGAAAGGAAGTGGGTATGGCTAAGCTCGTGTTCGGAATGAACCAGTCCCTCGACGGCTATGTCGATCATATGGCGTTTGCGCCAAGCCCCACGCTCTTCCGCCACTTCATCGAGGAGGCTCAGGGGCAGGCGGGCAGTTTGTATGGTCGCAGAATGTATGAGGTCATGCGTTACTGGGACGACGATCATCCCGAATGGGATGCAGAGCGACACGCCTTCGCGGCGGCGTGGCGGAACCAGCCGAAATGGGTCGCCTCGCGCTCGTTGAAGGCCGTCGGTCTCAACGCCAGGCTTGTTGGAGATGATCTTGAGGGCGCGATCCGCGAGCTGAAGGCCGAGCGCGACGGGGAGATCGAAGTTGCTGGCCCGGACTTGGCGCATAGCCTCACCGAATTTGGCCTGATCGATGAGTATCGCATCTACCTGCACCCCGTCGTGCTTGGCCACGGCAAGCCATATTTCGCCGGACCCCGGCCGCCGCTCCGCCTTATGGCTAATGATCGGATTGGCGAGGATGTGATCAGGTTGACCTACGTCCCTGCTTGATCTCGCGACTCGTCGGATGGAAATCGCCGCTGAAGTTGGTCTCGGGTTGGGCCTAACGCGACGGGGACTGCGTGAGTCTCTTCTGTGTTCGCTTGATAAACTCCAGCATGAGAGAGTGTGCTGGTTCGGCATGCGTCTCGAGCAGGAAATGTCCGCCGTCGAAAATATGCGCCTCCATACGCGGCAGATCCTGCATCCACGACAGCGTCTCGGCGATGTCGAAATAGGGCTCGTGACGGCCCCATAGCATGAGTGCCGGCGGCTGCCATTTCTTGAGATAGCCGGCGATCGCATCGAAACGCGCGGCGTGGTTCTTATAATCGGCGATGAGCGCGCGGTGGGTCTCCATGCGGCCGGGAAGGTTCATCACCCTCCAGTCCTCGACCCAGGGTTCGCCTTCGATCGTGGCGGCGACCTCCTCCGGCAGACCGCCAGTATATTGCTCGCGCGTGAATTCAAAGGTCAGGTCGGGGGTTGCGGCCGCTTCGTTCTCTTTTGTCGGTTCTGACCAGAACTTCAATGCGGCGTCCCACAGAGGCCCGAAGCCAGTACGATGCGCGTTTGCGTTCTGGATGATGAGGCCCGAAACCAGATCGGGCGCTTGCATGGCGATCTGCAGGCCCACAGCGGTGCCCCAGTCATGCACGTAGATGAAGCGACGCCCGATCAGGAGGTGGGCCAGCAATTCGGAAATTGCCTCGCTGATCGCGGCGAAGGAGGGTGTCGGCGGAACGTCGGACTGGCCATGGCCCGGGAGGTCGGGCGCGATCACATAGGCTGCGCCCGCCAGTCCGGGAATCACTTCACGGAATGCACGTGCCGAGCTGGGAAACCCATGCAGGAGGAGCAAAGCGGGGTTGGATGGATCGCCCGCAGTGACGTAGGCAAGCTCGGTTCCACCGGAGAGACGCATTCGGTGTTGGGCGGGCAGGCTCATGTCAAGATTCCGATTTGCTGTCTGGAAATCGAGTTTAACTCAAACGAGCGGCACGAGTTCCGGAGGTTGCCGAAGAGCCTGTGGCCGGTCTTCCCCATGGTCGGGCGATTTGTCAGTGTCCGCGCGGCGACCGGCGCGAGCGAGTACCGTTCCGAGATGCTTTTGGCGCACCAACGACGACGGAATCGGCTTCGCGACCTTGCGGCGACGAGGATTATCGCCGCCAGAAGGGCTTGGCGATCTCTGCCTCGACCTGCCGTCTCGTCAGACCGATATCGTCGATCAAATGGGGATTGTCCTTCGACATTTGCTCAAGTTCCCAGCGAAAGCGTTTCCGCTCGCCCCAGGCCGCGACAATGCTTCGCAGGGTCGTCAGGTGCCGACGCGACACTTCCGTCGGCTCCACCGGCGTTTCCAGGCGCGCTGACTGATGCGGGGCCGATGCAAGAGTATCGTTCATAGCAACCTCCATGGGTTTGAAGGTCCGGGGACCCTCGACCTGAAAGAGGCTGAATTCTGCAGGAAACGAACAGCGTCGTAATTAAGCTCTCCCAAATAGTTCTCAAAACTTCCAAACGGACTATAGATACGCCGTATGCAGGGATCGCGCTTTGCCTTTGGTCCGTTCGTGCTTGATTCCGGTGCGGGAACGCTGCTTCGCAACGATGTCCCCGTTGCCGTTGGCTACCGTGGGCTAAAGCTGCTTGCGGCGCTCGTTGGACGGCCCGGCGAAATTCTGAGCAAGGCCGAGTTGATGGACGCGGTGTGGCCGGGCACGGCCGTCGAGGAAGGCAACCTCACCGTCCAGATCGCGCAGCTGCGGAAGCTGCTTGGTCCGGCCGCCGATGCCGGTAATGGGGGCGGTGAATGGATCGCCACGGTTCCGCGCGTCGGCTATCGCTTCATGGGGGCCGTCGAACAGCTCGGCGGCGCGAAGCGAAAACCTTTGCCGCTGCCCGACAAGCCATCGATAGCCGTGCTGCCCTTCGTTAATCTCAGCAACGATCCAGAGCAGGAATCCTTCGCGCATGGGTTGACCGAGGACCTGATTACCGACCTGTCCAGGATTTCCTGGCCTGTTCGTCATCGCACGCAACTCGACCTTTGCCTATAAAGGAAAGGCTATGGACGTGCGCGCTATCGCTGAGGACCTTGGCGTGCGCTACCTGCTGGAGGGCAGCGCAAGACGCGCCGCAGGGCGCGTGCGCATCAACGTACAGCTGGTCGACGCGGCGAGTGGCGACCATCTGTGGGCGGAACGCTTCGATCGCAGCCTGGAAGATATTTTTGCCGTTCAGGACGAGGTCACCGGCAAGATCGTGGAGGCGTTGCTCGGCAGGCTGCGCGCACCGCCGCCGCGCAGTCGGCCCAAAAATCTCGAGGCTTACGTTCTCTGCGCGCGGGCGCGCAAGCTGATGGATGATTCGCCGCAGACGGCGCGCGAAGCGCATCTGATGCTCACCCGCGCGGTTTCGCTCGATCCGGAATATGCCGAGGCCTATCGCTGGCTTGCCATGAACCACTGGATGGGATGGGTCCATTCCGGCGGACCAACCGAAACGTCCCGTATCGTTGCTTTGGACCTGGCGCGCAAAGCCGTGGCGATCGACCCCAACGATGCCGGCTGCCGCTGGGTTTTGGCTTACCTGCTTGCCTATGAGCGCAGCTTCGCCGAGGCGGATGCGGAATTCGCCAAGGCGATCGAGCTCGACCCGAACGAGGCCGATGCCTGGGCGGCATTATCCGACATCGCGGTCCTGGCCGGACGGGTCGAGGAAGGCCTTGAGCACATTCGCAAGGCATTCCGGCTGAACCCGTTTCCGGCAAGTTGGTACTATCTGGCGCTCGGACAGGCGCAATATGCGGCCGGCGCATACGAAGCCGCTGTCGAGACACTGCGCAGGGACGAGACTTATCGTACAAGCTCACGCCGCTTCCTGGCGGCAAGCCTTGCCCAACTGGGCCGGCTCGACGAGGCGCGCGCAGAGGCCGAACTGTTCCTCGTCGGCAACCCGCATTTCACAACCCGCCACTGGGCCACGACGGAGCCATTCCGCGACGCTGCGACGCTCGAGCATTTCGTTGATGGCTTCCGCAAGGCCGGTCTTCCGGAGTGACGCGCCGGCGTGACCTCCTAAACGCCTTCGCAGCGTTTGCGCGACCTATTCCTCAAAGCGACTCGTGGCGTCACGATCACGCTCGTAGCGTCTCTTGAGCGGAAACTGCGGCAACCAGGACTCGCGACGGATGATCCAGCTTTCGTAGGTTGGCACCAGTTGGTCAGGGGCGTCCAGGGATCCCAGGTTCACTTCGATTTCGTCTGCGGTGCGTCCGAAAACTGTCGAGCCGCAGCGGGGACAGAAAAACCGCCCGGCGTAGTCGCGCGTCTCGCCTTCGATCGTCACCGCATCCTGAGGGAACACCGCGGAAGCGTGAAAAAGGGCCCCATGATGCTTGCGGCAGTCGAGACAGTGACAAAGTCCGACCCGGTATGGGAGTCCCGACGCCACAATCCGGACGTTGCCGCACAGGCAACCGCCAGTGAATCGGTCCATGCTGCGTCTCCTCCAAAATCAAGCCGTCGGAAATGGCTACAACGAACGGCACTGTCATTGCAATTGCCCCGCTGCGGGCGGGGGACGCGTCGTCTTCCGTAGCGGGCGACAGATAGGTCGCTCGTTGCAGTCGCAAGCCGTTTGGGAGCGTCGGCTTATTGGGACGAAGCGGCCTTTTCGCTCTTGACAAATATACTCGTCAACGGCATTGACAGGAAAGCTTGTCAAGGTGAGGGCTGCATGTTCGATATCGAAGTCATAGATCGGCCGAGCGCCGCCGCCGCCGCGTTGGAGCCCGTTCGGAGTCAGCTCCTCTCAGAACTGCGGGAGCCCGCCTCGGCCGCTGCCCTCGCCACACGCCTCGGCCTCAAGCGGCAGAAGATCAATTATCACCTGCATGCTTTGGAGGAGCACGGGCTTGTCCAAGTGGCAGACACGCGCAAGTGGGGTGGCCTGACCGAGCGGCTCATGGTGGCGAGCGCCACAAGCTATGTCGTCTCGACGAGCGCGCTGGGTCCGGTCGGCGCCGATCCGGACCGCACCGCCGACCGGCTGTCGGCGAGCTACCTCATCGCGCTCGGCGCTCGGCTGGTGCGGGAGATCGGGGCTCTTCAGCGCGCCGCCACGGATGCCGGCAAGCGCCTGGCGACCTTGGCGATCGACACCGAAATCCGCTTCCGCTCCGCCGCCGACCGCGCCTCGTTCACGCGTGAATTGACTGAGGCCATCACCACGCTCGCGGCACGCTATCACGACGAAACTGCGCCGCAGGGACGGTCCCATCGCCTTGTCGTAGCGGCGCATCCATCACCAGCCAATCCGCAAGGAAAGGACTTTCAATGCCAGTAAGAAAAGATGCTGCCGGCAACCGCTCGGTCGAGGCGCAAGTCGATGTCACCGGTACACCGCAGGACGTCTGGAACGCGATCGCAACGGGACCTGGAATATCTCAATGGTTCGTGCCGAGCGAACTCGAAGGCCGCATCGGAGGAACCGCCGTTTCGCATTTCGCTGCCGATGGAAGCATGGATTCAGTCGCCACCATCACAGCTTGGGAGCCGCCCAAGCGGTTTCTCGCCGAAGCACCCGGCGAGCAGGGAACGGTAGCGACGGAATGGACCGTCGAGGCAAAGTCCGGCGGCCTTTGCACCGTTCGCGTTGTCCATCGCTGGTTCGCGACTTCCGATGATTGGGATGATCAGTTCGAGGCCCACAGCTACGGGTGGATCTCTTTCTTCCGCTTGCTCCGCCTCTACCTCACGCATTTTCCCGGGCAGCACGGCTCGGCTTTTCAGCTCTTGGTCTCCTCCTCTGAACCTTTAGCCGATGCATGGCGAAAGCTGGTTGAACCCTTGGGCCTAGCGAATGCGACTGAACAACGGCGCGTGGCTTCGGACACGCAGGCATTCGAGGGTGCCGTCGAACGAACAGGGCCGCAAGATCATCCCGAGCTTGTGGTCCGGCTGGACCACCCCGCGCCCGGCTTCGCGCACCTCTTCGCCTTGCCGATGGGCGGGATGACATACCTGTCCGTGCGGTTCTTCCTCTTTGGCGACGATGCAGCAACCATTGCAAAACGGGAGGAGCCAAAGTGGCGAACCTGGCTTGAAAAGCATTTCCCAACTCCCGCGGAGTAGCGCTCCAGCGGAAACGTAGTTGTCAGTTTCATCAACGCTGGGCGCCATTAATCTACCCTACAGCACGCCCGAACGGCATGGCGGCCGACGAAGCTTTGCGAGCTACGACTGCCGTCTTCGGGCGGGCAGGCCGCTGTGGTGCTTCTGCGCAGTCTGCTCCACTCCTGCAAGCAGATCGAACAGCCATGCCACACCCGCATCCATCATCGCGACCTTGGGAGCGACGGCGTTGAGCCGGAAGCCGGGCAGCGGCAATGGGGCATCGAGGCTCAGGACACCGAAACGCGCCGCATGCATGGTGACGAACCGCCGCGGCAGGGCCGAGATGAGGTCGGTCTCGGCGATGACCGCAAGCGCGAACATGAAGTTCGGAACAGTCAACGCAATCCGTCGCGCCCGGCCCAGCTTCGCCAGTTGTTCATCCACGAAGCCATAAGGATCGCCGCTGTGCGAGATGACCAGATGCTGCATGTCGCAGTATCGGTCCAGGGTCGGATCACGCGCGAACGGATGTCCAAGGCGCATGGCAATTACAAAGTCTTCTTCGTAGATGCAGCGCTTTTCGAAGCGAGGCGGGATGTCATCGGACGGAATGATCGCGATGTCGATGGCGTGCGCCTCGAGATCGGCAATCGCGTTCCGCCAGACGCGGACTGGCGAGGGCAGGATCTGACGCACGCCGACGTCGATGCGTGGCGCAATCCGGCTGAGTTCGGCGAGAAGCGGGCGCAGGATCACGGCTGAGACACCGTCCGGCGCGCCGATTGCGAACCGGCGCATCGCCGTCGAGGGGTCGAAGGGCGCGGCAGTCGCCATGACGCTGCGCACGCGCGCCAGAACGTCGGCGATCGGCGCGGCCAGTTCCATCGCACGCGCCGTCGGCACGACGCCCTTGGGCGTTCTTAGGAACAGCGGATCATTGAGGAGCCGGCGCAGCCGACCGAGCCCGTGACTGACAGCCGATGGCGTTAGATTAAGCCGGTCCGCCGCTCGGCCCACGTGGCCCTCTTCGAGCACGGCCTCGAAGAGGACGAGGAGATTGAGATCGGTGCGCGAAAGGTCAATTTCGTTCAGCATATTCCTGAAATCATATCACTGGCTTCATCGAGATCAACGTGAAATTTTGCCGGATGGCATCCGGCCGAAGCTGTCCTTCCGGCCGCTGCACAGGCTTTTGAGGCCCTGACGGAAATGCCGGCGGTTGAAGGATCTGAGATCGCATCGGCTCGACGGATGTCAGCGGGCTGCGGCTGCGGATCGGTACAAACATAGGAGAAATTTCTCATGCCAGTTTCACGACGTTCAGCACTCGCTGCAGCAGGCGCCGGTCTCGCGTCGCTTGGGATCACGAAAGCCATAAGCGACTCTGCCCTTGCCCATCAGGTCTCCATCGCCGACGAGGAGGTTGCCACGGTCATCAGGCAGACCGCGGAAGCCAACTCAGCGCTGATGCGCGGCGACATCGCACGTTACCGTGCCTTGAATACGCTCACCGATGACTTCACGCTGATGTCGCCTTTCGGCGGAACGCCGACGCGCGGCGTGGACATGACGAGCGAGCACTGGGAGGCAATGGGGCGTTTCTTCAAGAACGGCACGCTGGAACAAGAGCTCGTCCAAGCCTACGGCTCGGCCGACATGGTGGTTCTCGCGGTCATCGAACGCGGCCGCGGCGAGGTCGGAGGTCTGCCGACCCAGGACTGGCCGCTGCGCGTCACTTTGGTCTATCGCCGCGAAGGATCCGAATGGCGGCTAGTCTAGCGCACCGGCACGCAGACCCGCTCGTCCGGGGCATCGGCCTGGAGCAGGCGGCCGCGCTGGCCCGCTGAGCCGCCGCTGAAGGTCCACGCCGGACCAGCGTTGCAATCTCCCAACGCTCTCTCCGCGTCCTGTTTCAGGCGGCGGTTTCGACCGGCAGGCCGGCGGCTTTCCATTCGGGATAGCCGTCCTCGAGCCGACGCACGAGATAGCCCCGCTCCCGCAAGGCGGCGACTGCTTCGAACGACAGAACGCAGTAGGGGCCGCGGCAATAGGCGATCACTTCCCGATCCGCCTCTAGCTCGCCCAAGCGGCGCTCCAGCTCGGCCAGCGGGATGTTGAGGGCGCCTGGAAGATGCCCGACCGCAAACTCATCCTCGGGCCGCACGTCGAGAACCGTGACCATGCCGTCATGCAGCCTCGAGACGAGGTCGTCTCGCGACACCGGCTCCATCGCATCGCGAGCCCGGAAGTAGTCGGCCATGACGCGGCCGATTTCGGCCATGTTTCGCTCGCCGACGCGACCGAGCGCCTTGATCAGGGCCACCACCTCGGCGTCGCCGGCGAGGCGATAGAGCACGTTCTTGCCGCGGCGCTGCGTCTCGACGAGGCGCGCCCGCCGCAGGATCTGCAGGTGGCGCGACGTGTTGGCGAAACTCAGATGAGCTCGCACCGAGAGGTCCTCGACGCTGCGCACCCCTTGCGCCAGGTGCTCCAGAAGCTCGAGCCGATGCGGATGGCCGAGCGCCTGAGCCACTTCGGCAAGGCTCGCGTAGATCGCCTGTTTCGGTCCGGTGCTTGACACGGCTTCTCCTCAGTGAAACATTCAGCGGAGTGATTGAACGTTTCTACCCCTTCATAGCGAGGCGCGCAAGACCATGATCCCTCGCCAGTTCCTTCACCCCGATCCAGTCGGCGTTTCCTACCTGTTCGGCTGCGGCAACGAGGCCCTCCGGATCGAGGACGAAGCCGCGTTCATCCGCTTCATGCTCGCCGAGATTCCGCCGGCTCCGCCCGAGGCCGCGGCACTCCGCGCCGCCAATTCCGCCCTGGCTGCGGCAGCGGCCTGAGCCATGGACGAAGCGGCATCGGTTCCCGTCAGGCTCGGCCTCAGGGAGAACTGGCCGCAATTCGCGCTGCTCGTCGTGATCAACGCCTTTGTCGGCGGCATGGTCGGGATAGAACGAACGGTGGTGCCGCTGATCGGATCGGAGGAGTTCCACGTCACCTCGACGACACTCATCGTCTCCTTCATCGTCAGCTTCGGCGTCATCAAGGCGCTCGCCAATCTGGTCTCGGGCCAGCTTGCCGATGCGTGGGGCCGCAAGCGCGTGCTCGTTTTGGGATGGCTGGTCGGCCTGCCGGTGCCGTTCATGATCATCTGGGCGCCGACCTGGGAATGGGTGATTGCGGCCAACGCATTGCTCGGCATCAACCAGGGCCTCGCCTGGTCGATGACAGTGATCATGAAAGTCGATCTCGTCGGGCCGAAATCGCGCGGCCTTGCCGTCGGTCTCAACGAGTTCGCCGGCTATCTCGCCGTCGGGGTGACGGCGTTGCTGACCGGCTATCTCGCTTCGCAATACGGGCTTCGGCCAGTGCCGATCTATCTCGGCATCAGCTATGCGGTCCTCGGTGCCGCACTGTCGATCCTGCTCGTGCGCGACACGCGGGCCCACGTTCGGCTGGAGGCGTCATCCCACGCGCAGCAGCCTGCGCCGATCAGCTTTCGGCAGGTCTTCGCGCTCACCTCGTTCGGGGATCGCAACCTGTTCGCCGCCTCGCAGGCCGGCCTCGTCAACAATCTCAACGACGGCATGAGCTGGGGCATTTTCCCGTTGTTCTTCGCTTCCTTCGGTCTCGGTATCGAGCGCATCGGCATCCTCAAGGCGATCTATCCCGCGACATGGGGTGTTTTGCAGATCGCCACGGGTCCCCTAAGCGATCGCTGGGGACGCAAAGGCCTGATCGTCGCCGGCATGTGGGTTCAGGCCGCCGGTCTGTTTGTCACCGCGGCGACGCGCCAGTTCGACTGGTGGATCGTCGGCAGCCTTCTGCTGGGCCTCGGCACGGCGATGGTCTACCCGAGCTTGATCGCAGCCGTCTCCGATGCCTCGCATCCGACCTGGCGCGCCCGCTCACTCAGCGTCTACCGGTTCTGGCGGGATCTCGGCTACGCGATCGGTGCGCTCTCCGCCGGCCTTATCGCCGACAGCTTCGGGCTGTCATCGGCGATCGCATCGATCGCCGCGCTGACGTTTCTCTCAGGGGCAGTCGTCGCTGTCGTGATGCGAGAGACGGTCTAGCTGGCTCATGGCTCCGAAAATCGAAATCGATTTTCGCAAAGAAATGGCACCGCCGATTGTTGCGTTATAGGGCCTGTCGCGCCGGCGGCTCTTTCGCCGCTGCGGCTTCCTCTGGACTGAGGGCGCCCGGCCGGAGCTTGAACAGAATCAGCAGCGGCCCGGCGACGAAGATGGAGGAATAGGTCCCGGCGAGGATGCCGAAGATCATCGCGATCGTGAAGGACTGGATGACCTCGCCGCCCCAGATCGAAAGCGCCGCCAGCGCAAACAGCGTGGTCACGCCGGTCAGGACCGTTCGCGCCAGCGTCTGGTTCATCGAGAGATCGAGCAGCTCGGCAATCGGCATCCTTTTATAGCGGCGCAGGTTCTCGCGGACCCGGTCATAGACAACAACCGTATCGTTGATGGAGTAGCCGACAATGGTCAGGATCGCGGCTATCGAGGTCAAATTGAACTCTATGCCGGCGACGACATAGAAGCCGACCATCAGGATCACGTCGTGGAACGTCGAAATAATGGCGCCGAGCCCGAACTGCCACTCGAACCTGATCCAGATATAGACGAGCATCGCCAGCAGCGAGGCGAGCACGCCCATTGTGCCGTTGAACGCGAGTTCGGACGACACTGTCGGACCGACTACCTCGATGCGGCGGAACTCGTAGTCGGTTTCAAGCGCGCTTCTTACTTTTTCAACGGCGGACTGTTCGGCAATGTCGCCGCCCCCCTGGGTGCCGATGCGGATCAACACGTCGCGGGCCGAGCCGAACTCCTGCACCTGCACCTCACCCAGTTCGAGGCCCGTCAGCCGCTCACGGATGTCGCCAATGTCGGCCTGCTGGCCCTTTGCCTGCACCTCGATGCTCGAACCGCCGCGGAAGTCGATGCCGTAGTTCATGCCGACTGTGAAGAACAGCACGGCCGAAGCGATCGACAACAGCAGGGACAGCGTAAAGGCATATTTTCGGAATGCCATGAACGGCACGCGCGTGTCGTCGGGCACCAGCCGCATGACACCGCTGGGCATGGTTTTCGGCCGCTGCCGGCGAAGCCAGAACGCGACCAGCCAGCGCGTCAGCGTGAAGGCCGTGAACACGGTGGTGACGATGCCGATGGCGAGGGTGACGGCAAACCCCTTGATCGGCCCCGAGCCGAGGAAGAACAGGATGACGGCGGCAATCAGCGTCGTCACATTGGCGTCGACGACGGTCGCCAGCGCCTGTCTGAACCCGGAATCCATCGACTGAACTATCGAGCGCCCTTGGCGGTTCTCTTCGCGGACGCGCTCGAAGATGATGACGTTGGAATCGACCGCCATGCCCATCGTCAGCACGATGCCGGCGATGCCAGGCAGCGTCAGCGTTGCCCCAAGCACGGATAGGATGGCGATGATCAGTGCGACGTTGGCAAGGAGCGCGATATTCGCGATCAGTCCCAGCTTCCCATAGGCGAACAGCATGAAGCCGACGACGAGGATCCCTGCGATGATCGACGCGAACTGGCCCGCCTCGATCGAATCGCTGCCGAGGCTCGGACCCACGGTGCGTTCCTCGACGATGGTGAGGTCGGCAGGCAGTGCGCCGGCGCGCAGCAGGACCGCAAGGTCGTTCGCGCTTTCCACCGTGAAACTGCCGGATATCTGCCCGGTGCCGCCCAGGATCGGTTCGCGGATCTGGGGCGCGGAGATCACCTCGTCGTCGAGGATGATCGCGAACAGGCGCCCGACATTGGCCTGAGTAGCCTGGCCGAAGCGTGTGGCGCCGCGGCTGTCGAAGCGAAACGAGACCACCGGCTCGTTGGTTCGCTGGTCGAACGTTGCCTGCGCATCGACGAGGTTTTCGCCGGAGACGATGATCCGGTTCTCGATCAGATGGGGAACCCGCGGCTCGTCCGTCGAATACATCACCGTCGAGCCCGCCGGTGGGCGGCCTGAGATCGCCTCCTCGACCGGAATCGACTGGTCGACCATCTGGAAGGTCAGCTTGGCGGTCTGTCCGAGAATATCCTTCAGCCGCTGCGGATCCTGCAGGCCCGGCACCTGGACCATGATGCGGTCCGATCCCTGGCGCTGGATGATCGGCTCGGTCGTGCCCAATTCGTTGACGCGCCGGCCCACCACCTCGATCGATTGTGTCAGCGCTGCGGCGATCCGGTAATCGATCCCGGCTTCGGTCAGCGTAAAACGCAGCAGGCCAGGTTCCGGCTCGGCCATCTCCATCTCGGTCACCGAACCGCTCATGAAAAGGCCGGTCGAGATCGGCTGCGTCAACCTTTCGAGCGCGGTCTTCGCAGCTTCGATCTGGCCTTGGTCGCGAATGCGGACCTGGATGGAATTGGCGGTGCCGGTAAGCCCGGTATAGCCGATCTGGGCATCGCGCAGTGATGTGCGGACCTCGTCGCGTGCCGATTCGAGACGTTCGTTGGCGAGGTCCTGCCGATCGATCTGGAGCAGGATGTGCGAGCCGCCCTGCAGGTCGAGCCCCAGCGTCAGCTGCCGCTTTGGCAGCCAATTCGGCAGCGATGCCAGGGTGGAGGCGGGAACCAAATTGGGAGCTGCGTACAGGATACCGGCCAGGACTGTCAGCCAGATGAGAATGGTCTTCCAGCGCGAAAAATGCAGCATGTTCTTGTCCGTTCAGCCCATATCGGGCGCAAACCGCCTCCGACAAGAGCTTTGGCGTTCCGATCGGCGAGCAACTCGACGAGAGCCCGGGAACGCGATGTGAAAGTTTTGGGAGTGGGGGCCGCGGTCGCGCGGCCAGGATCATGCCGGGAGAAGCGGAGGCGCGCGCGCATCAAAGGCGCGGATCGGCGACAGTTTCGCCCGGTCCTCAGACCCTATACCAATCGGTGCGGCTGATGCGGTTTCGAGCGGCAGGCGCAAATCCGGGATAATGCAAAAGGGCTTGCCGTTTCCCGCAATGGCAGGCGTTCCCGTCTTGAAACGGGAAGTCGCAGCTGCAACACGGCGCGCAATGTCGCGGACAAGGATGGTCGCGACCGTTTTGGACGCAGCGAGCCTCATTTGCTCTTTAGCTACATTCTGTCCGACCTGGTCGGCTGTTGCCGCAGGAATGGTCCAGACCAAAAAGAGCAACGACGCGAGCAGCCGCAGACCAGCGCTCACGCTGAGCAGAACGCCGGGCCTAGCCCGTCTTCTTCGGCCGCTTCGTCTCATCTCATCGGTATGGCTCTCATACACTACGATTGATACGCTTTCGCCTTCGTTGCCTCAGTAAGCGGCAGGCCGCACTCTTTGTCTAACTACAGCACTTGCATTGGGAATTGAAGCGCACCTTTCACGGACTCAAAGGTCAAGTGTTGGCCGATGCGCTTCCCTTTTCGATGAAGTTGGACGTCGGCTTCATGGCGCTTCGCCCTCGGCCGGAAACAACGACAGCCAATACCGGGCGATGTCGTTGCGGCGCATGAAGGCGGCCTCCGGCCTGGACAGGACCGTCTCGATTATGCCTTCCAACGCCGCGGCCCGGTTGGGCTGGCCGGTCCATCGCGCATGGACGGCTATCGTCATCATGCGCCCACCTTCTTCCCTGGCTTCCCTGATCAGGAAGTCCAGATAGGCTTCGACGTTGTCGACGAAGTCCTTAGGCGTCACATAGCCGGGGCTGACCAGATAGCGGCTGTCGTTCAGGGTCTTGGAATAGGGGACGATCAGAAGGCGCCTGTTCTGTGCCGGCACGAAATACGGCAGGTCGTCGTTGCACGGATCCGAATCATACAGGAAGCCGCCTTCCTCGATCAGGAGGTCGCGGGTGTTGACGCTGGGAAAGGAACGGCTGTTCCAGCCGATCGGGCGCTCACCGAGCAGCTCGATGAACAGCGCAACGGCGCGCTGCAGATGGTCGCGCTCCTCGTCACGGCTCAGGGTCCATTGTTCGGTCCAGCGTAGGCCATGGCCGAGCAGATCGTGACGCGATTGGCGCAGCCATGCCGTCACCTCCGGGTTGCGCCGCAGCGCCTCGGCACAGCTTGAGATCGTGGCGTGGACGCCGTGTCGATCGAGCAGCCTGGCGATGCGCCAGATGCCGACGCGGCTGCCATACTCGAAATGCGTTTCGGTGCCGAGGTCGCGGATGCCGGCCGGCGCCGCCAACGGATATTCGCCCCAGTCATCGCTATGGCTGTCGCCCTCGAACAGCGAATATTCCGCCCCTTCCTCGTAGCAGACCACGAGATTGACTGCGACCAGATGTCCGTCCGGCCAGATGATCTGCGGCGGCCGACGGCCGTAGCCGACGAAATCGCGCGGCGGGCCATGGCGATGCTGGAGCTTCATGACAGTACAACTCCTGGCGGATTGCCGATCCGCATGTACAGTCAGCGAGATCGGGCTCGAAGGCCGGCGCGGAGAACAGCGAGCCCGATCAGATTTACCCTTGGATCCAGGATTTCGCCACAACCAGACTGCAGCAAACCGTACGTCAGTCCGCAGAAATCTGGATACGAGAATGCCGATCCCCCATGCCAGGCGACAATTTCGGGGCGAACCGTCCTTTGCCGGGCGCTTGTCTGGCCTGGAGCGGCATCAGTACGGCGTATGCATTGACGAAAGTCTGGAGGTGCTCAGCGGGCTGTCAGTCCGTGTGTGCGCCCAGGCGCCACAGCACTGACCGATTCCCGCTCGACCAGCGGGCATTCAAGCTTGGTGATGGGATAGCGGCCGCGGCCGGGCGGTGCAGGAACTTCCAATTGCTCGATCGCCCACTGCCCCATCGCCATATGCGGCAGGATCGACGTCGTCAAAGGCGGGAACAGATGGCGGGCGATTTCCTCGTCGTCATAGCCGACAACCGAAATATCCGCAGGGATGTGGAGGCCGGCTTCCTTCAGCGCTTCGTAGCAGCCGATCGCGGTGCGGTCGTTCTGGCAGAAGATCGCGGTCGGCCGGTTCTTGAGCGCCAGAAGCTTGACGGTCGCGGCGTAGCCGGCGCTCGCCGACCAGTCGCCCTCGACCACCAGCTCCGCATCGAACGGGATGTCGGCCGTCGCCAGCGCCCGGCGGTAGCCCTTCAGCCGATCCTGCGCCGCCTGCATCCACGGCTCGCCGGTGATGGTGGCGATGCGGCGGTGGCCATGGCTGATCAGGTGGCGGGTGGAACTCTGCCCGCCGGCGATTTCGCTCGGCACCACGGCGGGGAAGGCGTAGTCGGCGGTGTAGCAGTTGAGCAGGATGACCGGGATATCGAGGCCGTAGAGATAGTCGGGCGCGACGATCTCACGCGTGAAGATGGTCATGTAGATCAGCGCCGAAATACCCCGCTTGGTCAGTGCCGCAATCGCGCGCGGCTCCATCACGGAATCACCCAAAGTCTGCGCGACCAGCACGACATTGCCGGCATTCCACGAGGCCTGGCGCGCCCCTTCGATGGCGACGACCGCTTCGGGACTGGTCGCCAGTTGATCGACCGCGAAGCCGATCACCCCGTCCAGCCCCTCGAACGAGGCGATAGGGCTGCGAAGAGCAGAGAAGGCTGGTGGCGCATAGCCGAGGCCCCGCGCGGCCTCGATCACCCGTTCGCGGGTCTGCTGCGAGAGCCTTATGCCCGGCGTGTTGTTGAGGACGAACGAAACCGTTGCCTGCGAGCAGCCGGCGGCCCTGGCGATATCGGTCATTGTAACGCGCCCCTTGGGATTCTTGGCCGATGGCTTTCGGCGCCGGGAGGCTTCAAGGGGGGGATCGCGCAGATCCCTCGGTTCGCTCATGGCATTGTGTTCCAAATTCCCGGCTTGTCTAACCAGAGGTCGTCCTGGACGTCATTAACGACGGCAGGACGTCCAGCGGCGCTTCGCGTTTATAAAACAAGCACTCGATTAATCATTATTATCATCCTGGTAGGCGAATGGCTAGCAGCGCGGAGAGAGCAATATGCCGTCCTGACAAGATCGATTTCTTAGAACGGCGCGCAATTTCCAGCCCTTTAGACGGCTTGGTCGTGACGGAAGCCTCCCTTTCCAATCAAGAGACTAATACTATTTACTAATAGGCGTAAGCGTTCTAATGTCAATTTGTACATGCCCGGCTCGGGACCGAACGGGCCATGGCGGCAAGCAAGCGTGCTGCGCGGTATCAGTGGCACTCGGGCCGCAGAGCAGCGCCGCTCAATTACTGAAATGTCAGACAAATCGGACTATTTACGAACAGCCAATGAGTCTCTAAAGTCCAAAATCGCGGCTGGAATGGCGCCGTTCTTTCGCTGCCAGCACCCCTTGAGGAGGCGTCCAAGCCGCATTCGACAAAGTTCAGATCAGCGAAAATGACTGGATCAAATGGGAGGTTGAACATGAAATCTGCGATACGAAATGCGTCCGTCGCTGCCGCGGCCCTGGCTCTCGGTCTGTCCATCACGGCAATTGCCCGTGCCCAGGATAAACCGACGCTGGCCTTCGTCGTCAACGGCGCCTCCGATTTCTGGAAGGCGGCCGAAGCCGGTGTCAAGAAGGCGCAGGCCGAACTGCCCGGCTACAATCTGGAGCTCAAATATCCGGAGCAGTCGTCGGTCGCCATCCAGCAGCGGCTGATGGACGATCTGGTGACGGCCGGCGTCAAGGCCATCATGGTATCGGCCGTCGATCCCAAGACCTCAACCGACGGGCTCAACAAGATCGCCTCGGAGACGGCGCTGTTCACCACCGACAGCGACGCGCCGCAGACCAAGCGTATCGCCTATATCGGCTCGTCCAATATCGATGCCGGCAAACAGGCGGCCGAGATCGCCAAGAAGGCGATGCCCGACGGCGGCAAATGCCTCGGCTTCGTCGGCTTGCTCGGCGCCGATAATGCCAAGGAGCGTATCGAGGGCATGAAGGAAGGGCTCGCCGGCACCAAGATCGAGCTGATCGACGTGCGTGGCGACGACATCGACCAGGCCCGCGCCAAGAAGAACGTCGAGGACGCGCTGGTCGCCAGCCCCGACGTCACCTGCATGGTCGGCTTCTATTCCTACAACACGCCGCGCATCTATGAAGCGCTGCGCGACGCCGGCAAGCTCGGCCAGATCACGGTCGTCGGCTTCGACGACGATCCGATCACGCTGGGCGGCGTCAAGGAAGGCACCGTTGCTGCCACCGTGGTGCAGCAGCCCTTCGAATGGGCCTATCAGGGCATGAAGCTGATGGCCGCCTATCTCGAGGGCGACAAATCGGGCATTCCGGAGAACGGCCTGATCATCATCCCGACCAAGATCATCGGCAAGGACGACGTCGACGCCTATGCCGCCAATCTGAAGGCAATGTCCGGCAATTAGGACGAAGGCAGTTGCGGCCGCGCGGGGGCCCCCCCGGGCCGGCGGCGCGCATTTACGCAACCCGCGCCGGGTGTGAGTCTGCCGCTGTGGGCCCCACGGCCCACCCGCGGGTGTGATGCGGGGTGTATTATTCCGACGCATCCATCGGCGTATCCACGACTGCCCCGTTCCTCAGTCTCGAGGGCGTGCGCAAGACCTATCCGGGCGTGGTCGCGCTGGATGGATTTTCGATGGAGGTCAGGCCTGGCGAGGTCATCGGCCTCGTCGGCGAAAACGGCGCCGGCAAGTCGACGCTGATGAAGATCCTCGGCGGCGTGACCACCCCCGATGCCGGCACGATCACCGTCGACGGCGTCGCCCACGACAGGCTGACGGTCGAAGCCAGCATCGGTTCCGGCATTGCCTTCGTTCATCAGGAACTCAACCTGTTCGAAAACCTCGACGTTGCCGCCAACATCTTTTTCGGCCGCGAGCCGTTGCACGCCGGCCCGCTCAAGCTGGTCGACCGCGCCAGGCTGCGCGCGCTGTCGGCGCCGCTGCTCAAGAGGGTGGGCGCCAATTTTTCGGCCGACACGCCGGTATCGACGCTGTCGCTTGCCCAGCAGCAGATGGTCGAAATCGCCAAGGCGCTCTCGATCGAGGCAAGGCTGGTCATCCTCGACGAGCCGACATCGAGCCTGCCCCTTGCCGAAACCGACAAGCTGCTCGACGTCATCAAGGCGCTGAAGGCTGAGGGGATCAGCGTCATCTTCATCTCACACCGTCTCCACGAGGTCGAGCGGGTCGCCGATCGCGTCGTCGTGCTGAGGGACGGCATGCTTGCCGGCACGCTGCCGAAGAGCGCCATCAATCACGACCAGATGGTCAAGCTGATGATCGGCCGCATGCTAAAGGAGCGGGAGAAGGCGGCAGAATCGGCGCGCCCGCCCGGCACCGTCGCTCTGTCCGCCAGGGCCGTTCGCACCAGCGCCTATCCAGACCGACCGGTCGATCTCGGCGTCAGGCATGGCGAAATCCTCGGCTTGGCGGGTCTTGTCGGCTCCGGCCGGACCGAACTGGCGCGCGTGCTCTTCGGCATTGAGAAGAGCCTTGGCGGTGCGCTCCAGCTTGATGGAAAAAATCTGATCCTTGGTTCGGCCGCCGACGCTGTGGCCAACGGGATCTTCCTCGTCCCGGAAGACCGCAAGCTGACCGGCATCCTGCTCGATCTGTCGATTGCCCAGAATATTTCGCTCCCCAATCTGCCGGCGCATGCCCGGCGGTTCCTGGTTTCTGCCGGCGCCGAAGCTGTCACTGCCGAGAAGCAGAAACGCAATCTCGGCATCAAGGCGCCGTCGGTGGCGACGCGCACCGGCACGTTGTCAGGCGGTAACCAGCAAAAGGTGGTGCTGGCCAAGTGGCTTGCCATGAACCCCAAGGTGATGATCCTCGACGAGCCGACGCGCGGCATCGACATCGGCGCCAAGGCCGAGATCTACGGGCTGATGCGCGCACTGGCCGATGCCGGTGTCGCGGTTCTGATGATCTCCAGCGACATGGAGGAGGTGATTGGCGTCTCTGACCGCATCGCTGTCATGCATGAGGGCCAGATCTCAGGCATTCTCGACAAGGAACAGTTCAGCCAGGAAAACGTGCTGCTGCTGGCCGTGGGCAAGCAGCCGAGATAGTTCGCGGGCATTGGGGAGAAGACGATGAGCAAGAAAGATCTCGGCCTGCTGATCCTGATCCTTGTGGTGGGAGCGGTGGTGGCGATCATCAATCCGCGCTTCCTGCTGCCGATCAATCTCGCCAACACATCGAACCTGATCGGTCTGTTCGGCATCCTGGCGATCGGCCAGGCGTTCGTCATCATCACCGGCGGCATCGAATTGTCGGTCGGCTCGGTGGTCGCGCTGCTCGGCGTCCTGTTCGTCGATTTCATCGCCACGCGCGGCATGGCATGGCCGGTGGCGCTGCCGCTGATCCTCCTGCTCGGCGGCATCATTGGGCTGGCGCATGGCTGGCTGATCACGCGGCTCAAATTGCAGCCCTTCGTGGTGACGCTGTGCGGCCTCTTGATCTATCGCGGCGTCGCGCGGTTCTACACAGCCGACGGCACGGCGGGTTTTGCTTTCGGGCAGAACTTTCCGGAGCTCGAATTCCTGACCGCGGGGCGATCCTATGGCGTGCCGAACAGCTTCATTGCGCTGATCGTCATCGCCATTGTGATGTGGGTGGTGCTGCATCGTTCGGTGTTCGGCCGCTATCTCTACGCCATCGGCAAGAACGAGGAAGCGGCGCAATATTCCGGGATACGCACCGGTCGCGTCGTCATGGCGGCCTATGTCATCTGCGGTGTGCTGACGGCGCTGTCGGCGATCTATTTCGCCATGTACACGCGCTCGATCTCACCGGCGAGCCATGGCCAGTTCTACGAACTCTATGCCATTGCCGCGGCAGTGCTCGGCGGCTTCTCGCTGCGCGGCGGCGAGGGCTCGCTGATCGGCGTCATCCTCGGCACGGTCCTGCTGCAGGAACTGCAAAACCTCGTCAACCTGCTCGGTATCCCCTCCTCCCTCAATTTCGCGGTGATGGGCGGGGTCATCCTCATCGGCGTGCTGGTCGACCAGCAATGGGGCGTGTTCCGGGAGCGGCGGCTGATGCTGGAGGCAACCCGCAAGGGCGCGGCTGGTGCGGCCGCGGAGTAGTGGCCGTCATTTGAGCTGTGTAGGGACAGGCGCCCGCGCTTTTTTGGAGGTCTGCGCTGCCCCTCATCCGCCTGCCGGCACCTTCTCCCCGTAAACGGGGAGAAGCCCGCTGGCCGCATCGTTGGTGCCCATTCTACAACGCCTGCGATTGGCGAAAGCCTTGATGAGAGCGTCCTTCTCCCCGTTTACGGGGAGAAGATGGCGGCAGCCAGATGAGGGGCGGAGCCGACTTTGCCGAGATAAGCACGCCCAAGCCGTCATTTCAGCCCAAGCCTCACCTGAAGACTAGACCAGCCCGGACATATCCGAAAATGCCATCGCCTTGCGCAGCACATCGGCAAAGCGCTCGCCGGCCGCCTCGCGTGGGCCGCTGTTGTCGATCGAGGTGACGCCCGGCCCGGACAACGCCACATTGGCGCTGCGCGCCAGCCGCGCCAGCACTTCGCCGCGCGACTCGCGGCCGCGCATCGCCAGCCGCTCGGCCAGGATTTCCGGCGAAGCGGTGATCTCGACGACAGCCAGATTGGCATAGCGATCACGCAGCGCCGGGATGATGGCGCGGGAGACATTGGCGATGGCGACGCGGCCATTGGCCACCGACCAGTCGACTTCAGCCGGAATGCCGTAACGCAGGCCATGCGCCTCCCACGAGATGGCGAAGGCGCCGTCCGCTTCGGCCTCGACGAAGGCCGCATCGGCCAGCGTGTCGTGATCCTCGCTTGCCGTGTCGCTCGGCCGGGTGATGACCCGGCGGACGAACTCCAGCCGGGTCTCGTCGGCAAACAGCGACCTGGCATAGCCGATCACCGTGTCCTTGCCGGCGCCGCTCGGGCCCACTACGGCGACGAAGACCCCGTCGCGGATCGGAAACGCCGCGGCGGACAATTCACGCTCGATCAACGCCGACACCATCATGCGACCCGCCGTCCCTGCCGCCAGACCGTGCGGACAACCGGGACATGGTCGTCGAGACGTACGCGAACCAAGTCGGCGCGCCGGCCCCGCTCGACGACGCCACGGTCGGCGAGGCCGACCGCCTCGGCCGGGTTCTTCGAAACCATGGCCACCGCCTGCGGCAGGGAAATGCCGTCGACTACGTCGCCGAGGAAAAAGGCCGACTGGATCAGGCTGAAGGGAATGTAGTCGGACGACAATATGTCGAGCAAGCCTTCGCCGGCGAGTGTCCGAGCCGAAACATTACCCGAATGCGAAGCACCGCGCATGACGTTCGGCGCGCCCATCAGCACGCCGAGCCCTGCCTCCTTCGAAGCTTTTGCGGCCTCCTTGGTGGTCGGGAACTCAGCGACGCGGACACCCTGTTCGATCGCCTCATCGACATGGCCTGTCGTGGCGTCGTCATGGCTGGCCAGCACGATGCCGCGCTGGTGGCAGGCGGCAGCGATGAAGGCCCGGTTCGGCCCAGAATTCGTCGCCGACTCCGCCATCCGCTTCTCGCAAAATTGCTGGAATTCGCGGTCCGTCAGCTTCAGCTTGCGCTGGTAGTAGTAGGCATAGGTATCGAGGTCGACGAACTGGCGCTGTCCCGGCGCATGGTCCATCAGCGATGCCAGCTTGATCCTTTCATCGCCGTCGAAATGAGCGAAGGCGGCGAGGCAATCCGGCGCCGAAACCTCGCAGCGCAGATGGATGAAATGGTCGGCCCGCAACCGGTCCTGCTGGACGCTGTCCTCGATCGCATCGGCCAGCTTGCGCATGTCGGCCGAATTCATGTCGGCATCGTCGTCCATGCCGACGCGCAAGGCATCGAGCACGGTGGTGATGCCGGCAGTCGCCACCTGCGCGTCGTGGGCGAGAACGGCGGCGATCGGGTTCCAGCGCACCTTTGGCCGAGGCGCGTAGTGACCTTCGAGGTGGTCGGTATGAAGCTCGACCAGCCCGGGAATGATGAAATCGCCGCCCATGTCCTCGCCGGTCCGGCCGGCACCGGCGTCGATCCCGGTGATCAAGCCGTCGCGCAGCACGATCGAGCCTTCGACGATCTCGTCGGCAAGTACAATGCGGGCATTGTTGAGAACGGTCTCGACGGTCATTTCAGGCAGTCCTTGGAGCATTTTGCAGCCAATTGGAATCACTGATTGGGGTGATTGGCGTCGCACAAATGCGGTTAAAACAAATAGTCATTTCAGGCAGTTTTTCTGGCCGGGCGGCGCCCGAGCGCGTGATGGGAAAGCACCATGAACGGGGCGCCAGGTTCGGTTTCGACAAACAGGGTCAGCGCGTCCACCGGCACCGGCCGCTGCAGGACCTGCGCAAACAGGCTGTCGATCGCTAAGCGAAGACGAGGGCTTTCCTGTGACGAGGCACGGCCGGACAGCGTCATATGGAACCGGAAGGTCTCGAAGACATAGGGGTAGCCCCACTGGCAGAGATTGCGGAATTCATCCGGCTTCAGCGAATCAGGGCTGCGCCGTTCGATCTCAGCCTCGCTCAGCGGCGCGCGAAAACGGTCGAAGTCGCGCACGACGTCGTCGGCGAAGCGGTTGAGCGCCGGCCGCGGTCCTTCCGGCACCAGAGCGAAGAAGCCGTCGATCTGGCTGACGACCAGGCGCGGGATCATCACCACCGGCGTCGCCTCGGCAAAATTGTCTAGCGCCGCGCGAAGCGCGGCTTCCGTCTCGTTCGAGGCCAGCCGGAAGGGCGCCTTCAGCGTCGCATGAAAGCCGTAGCGGCGCGCCGAAGCGGTATGGAAGGCGACTTCCGCCGCCGACAGCTCGCCCACGGCCTCGATCGGCCTCGTAGCGGCGCCGAACGGGTCGCGGCCGAGCCAGTTGGCGGCGATCCGCGCCAGCGGTTCGTCTTGCCGGGGGGTGAAATAGATAGCGTAGCGCATCGAAAGTCCTCGTCAACTCCCGCTGCCATAGGCGATTTGCATGACGAAATGACGAAGCTGATGATCGCTCCTGATAACAAAGTTGTTCAGGCGGGTCATTAGCCGACGATTTTTTCGCCTTGGGCCAGTTTGCCGACCCGGACGGGCAATATGATCAGGCCTTCATCAGCCATTCGTGCTCGGGCGCGTTGTGGAATTTCCACGTCCGCTTCGGCCCGGCCATGACATTGAGGTAGTAGAGGTCATAACCATGGCAGGCGGCGCAAGGATGGTAGCCCTTTGGCACCAGCACGACATCGCCGTCCTCGATCGCCATCGCCTCGTCGAGCGAACGAGCGCCATTCCGGTCGGCATCGGTGTAGACGCGCTGGAAGGCAAAGCCCTGCGGCGGGTTGAGCCGGTGATAGTAGGTTTCCTCAAGATAGGATTCGGCCGGCAGATTGTCCTGGTCATGCTTGTGCGGCGGATAGCTCGAGGTGTGGCCGCCCGGCGTGATGACCTCGACCACCAGCAATGAGTCGGCCGGCTTGCCCTCCGGCAGGATGTTGGTGACATAGCGTGTGTTGGTGCCCTTGCCGCGAACCTCCTGGCCGAGATCTTTCGGCGCAATGACGCGGACCGGCAGGCCGCCGCCAAGTCCGGGCGCCGAGCAGACGGCGAGTTCGAGATCGGTGTCGGCGCTCACCGACCAGTCAGAGCCCTGCGGCACATAGACAGACCACGGCTTGCCCTCGAAGGGCGACATGCGTTCGCCGAGCAGGCCGAGATCCTTGCCGCCGGCCGTCGCCTTGCCCTTGCCGGTGACGAACACCAGGCAGACTTCACGGTTCGCGGTTTGTCCGGAGGTTGTTTCTCCTGCCCGCAGCCGATGCAGATCGAAACCGACATAGGTCCAGCCGGCATTTTGCGGCGTCACATGGGCGACGCGGCCATGGCCCTTATCGGCTTTAACCAGCAGTTTCGACATCGCGCTTCATTCCTTTGGTTCGGTATCGGCCGAATCCTTGCCGCCGTCGGCCGGCTTGTAGAGATAGAAGAACTGCCAGACGGCATAGCCGGCGAAGCCGAGCGCGATCGTGCCCCAGAACGGCGCGCCGGTGGCAAACTCGACCACGGACCAGCCCAGGCAGACCGCGACGATGGCAACGCGCCGCCACAGTGGCCGGAAGAACGGATGCTCGGAGTCCTTCATCGGATCAGCCCACGCATCGGATCAGCCCGTCGCCGGAGATACTGCATTCAAGCATTGGGGAAGCCCTGTGTTTCAACCGTGTAGCCGGCAGCAATCATCACCCGCATCAACTCCTTGTAGCCGACTTGCGCCATCTTGAGCGGGGGATTCTTCTTCGGGTCCTGCTCGGCTTCGACCACGAACCAGCCTTCATAGCCGTAGTTCGCCAGCCTTTCCACGATGACGCCAAAATCCAGCGAGCCGTCTCCCGGCACCGTGAAGGCGCCAAGCGCCACGGCATCGAGGAAGGATTGCTTGTTGCGATCCAGTTTTTCGATCACCCCCATGCGCACATCCTTCACATGGACATGGTTGATGCGCCGGTGATGGTTGTCGATGGCGCGCAGCACGTCACCGCCGGCAAAGGCCAGATGGCCGGCATCGAGCAGCAAGGGGATGCCTTCTCCCGAGTAGCGCATGAAGGCATCGAGCTCCGGTGCCGTTTCGACCACCGCCGCCATATGATGGTGATAGGACAGCGGCATGCCCTGCTCGGCGCACCATTCGCCGAACTCGGTGAGGCGCCTCGCATAGACTTTCATCTCGTCGTCGGAAAGCCTGGGCTTGGTGGCGAGCGGTTTCGAGCGATCGCCTTGGATGGAGCGGCCGACCTCGCCATAGACGATACAAGGCGCGTTCACCGCCTTGAACAGATCGATCATCGGCTGGATGCGATCCTTGTTCTTCGCAATCTCTTCGTCGACCAGCGTCCCGGAGAACCAGCCGCCGCAAAGCGTCACGTCGGCCTCTTTCAGGATCGGCAGCATGATCTCCGGGTCACTGGGAAAACGGCGGCCCATTTCCATGCCGGTGAAGCCCGCCGATCGCGACTGGCGCAAGCACTCTTCCAGCGACACGTCATCACTGAGTTCCGCAAGATCGTCGTTCCACCATGCAATGGGGGACATGCCCAGTTTGGCTTTCAAATCGTCACTCCAATGTCAGTTTGTGTCCACCCTCCCCCTTGTGGGGAGGGTCGCTGCGAAGCAGCGGGGTGGGGGGCGGCGCCGGCCCCCCCCCCCGCGCCGCGCTGCGCCCACCCCCCACCGGGGGGGTTGGGGGCGGGGCGCGCCCGCCGACCTGACCACAGAGGGGCGAATGGCGCGGGT